>JAEWIW010000368.1 GCA_023386855.1 Bacteroidota bacterium
TCCTACCATATTACCTACCTGGCTGGTGAAAATTCTAATTACAGGGTATCAATTGATTCGATCCTACATTTAATTGATCGGTCCCTTTCCACTTATGATACTTCCTCCCTTATTTCCAGGATTAATAAGAATGACACGACCATCCAGGTCGACCAGTACTTCACCAATGTGTTCAATAAATCAATAGAAACCTCCGAGAAAACAAGCGGGCTCTTCGATGTTACCGTTGGTCCCGTGATCAATGCATACGGCTTCGGGTTTAAAAAGAGGGAAAGAGTAACAACTGGTTTGATCGATAGCCTTCTACCGTTTGTCGGGTATAAAAAAGTCAGGCTGGCCAACAATAGAGTGGTGAAGGAAAATCCTGGAGTGATGATTGATTTTAATGCTATCGCCCAGGGCTATACCGTAGATGTGCTGGCCGACTTCCTCGAAAGCAAGGGCATTAGAAATTACATGGTCGAACTCGGCGGCGAATTGAAAGCGAAAGGAACCAAGCTTAACGATAGCAGCTGGACCGTTGGTATTAACATACCCAGCGAAAACGATGAGGAAGCCGCAGCATTAATCTCAAGAGTCAGGATCAATAATAAATCATTGGCCACTTCTGGCAACTATAAACGCTTCTACATAGAGGATGGTAAGAAATACTCGCATATCATCAACCCCTTCACAGGTTATCCTGCTAAAAATAATTTATTGAGCGCCACCGTCATTGCCAATGATTGCATGACCGCCGATGCATATGCCACTTCCTTTATGGTGATGGGCCTGGAACAATCGAAACAGTTCTTAGCAGAACATAAAGACCTTGGCCTCGAAGTATTCTTCATCTACGATGATAATGGATCATTGAAAAATTATATGACAAAATACTTTGAGGAAAACGCGGAAGGTGCGCAGGATAATGCGATGCAATCCAGTATGAGGATAATGGGCAAGTGATGACAGGCAAGGGTTGAAATTTTTTACCGGCAATTCTAACTATAAATAGTTTCTTATGAACGTCCACAAGCTTACAAGCGTGCAGTCATTCGGATTAGTGCTGCTTCGCATCCTGATCGGCTGGCATTTCCTTTACGAAGGTGTCATTAAAGCCTATAATCCTTCCTGGACAGCCCGCGGCTACTTACTTAGTGCTTCAATCTTAAAGCCTTTCTTTGCCTGGCTTGCCAGTGATTCACTTATCACCACTATCGACTACCTGAACATCTTCGGGCTGATCGCGGTAGGCATCAGCCTGCTTGCAGGCATCAAAGTGAAATGGGGTTGCGTTGGCGGCATGTTGCTCCTGCTTTTCTATTACCTGGCTCATCCACCTTTCGCAGGTTTGCCACAGGGCCCTTCAGAAGGCAGCTATTGGATCGTGAATAAAAACCTCATCGAAATGGTAGCGCTGTTTGTGATCTACCAATTCCCGCTGACATCCGTTTTTGGTTTAGGAAGCCTGTTTTCAAAAAACAAAACCGTCGTAACTGAGCCAACTCCCTCCATTATTGGCACTGCCAAAACATCCAAAGAAACTACACCCTTAAACTAAACATCATGTCATCTAACAATAATCATTTCAATAAATGGAACCGCAGGGATATTTTGAAAACCCTTGGTGGCATTCCTATTCTTGGTACAGTCTGGTTTTCCGGTGCCAGTCTTGCCAGCGCTGCAAAAAAGGAAAAAGAATTCCTTCTCGAAACACTTAACATCAAAGCATCTTCTCCTCCTGCTTCCGGCCCCATGAGTGGAGACCCGCTTCGTATCGGCATCATCGGCTTCGGCATTCGTGGTGAACAACTTTGTCGTGCCCTGGGCTTTGCCACCACCAAGTGGCTGAAGGAAATGAAGGAAGCGCTGGATAAGAATCCAAAGGATACCAGGCTGGCCGACTTCAAAGCACAGGAAAGCCTGAACATAAAGCTGGCGGCTGTTTGCGACATCTTCGATGAACGAGCTGAAAACGCGTTAGCTTCTTTCAATACCAGTGATAACAAGATCAAACGTTTCCGTACACATAAGGAACTTATCCATAGCGGTGAAGTGGATGCTGTTGTTATTGCAACACCTGATCACTGGCATGCACCTATTGCGATGGAAGCGCTGAATGCAGGTGTTCATGTGTACGTTGAAAAACCCATGACGCATAATATTGCGGAAACTTACCAGTTACGCGAGACCGTTCGCAATAACCCAAAAACAGTTTTTGCAGTTGGTCACCAGCACAGGCAAACACAAAGTTTCCTGACCGCGCAGGATATCATCAAGAAGAATATTCTTGGTCATATATCACTCATTGAAACCAATACCAACCGTAATGATGATAATGGTGCATGGCAATACCATATTTCTGAAGCTGCCAATCCTAAAACGATCGACTGGGACCAGTTCCTGGGAAATGCACCAAAGGAGGATTTCAACCTAGAGCATTTTTTCCGCTGGCGTAAATGGTGGGCTTATGGTTCGGGATTATCCGGCGATTTAATGACCCATGATTACGACCGTATCAATTGCCTGCTGAAGATGGGCATTCCAAATGCAGTCACGGCTTCAGGCGGGATCTATACCCACCGCGATGGACGTAATGTTCCCGATGTGATGAATGTTGTGATGGAGTATCCCAATTTTACCAATGGCACCAGCCAGGAGCCAGGAAAGGAAAAGGGGATGACCTTTGTTTACAGTGCTACACTCGGTAACCAGTTCGACCGCGGAACAGTGCTGATGGGCCATGATGGAAGTATGGAGCTCGGCAACCGCATCACGGTATATGCCGATCCAAGATCTACCAAGTACGCTGAATTGATCAAGGAACAACGCATAGAGCCAGGAGTTCCCATCTATCAATACGATCCTGCTGTCAGCGGAACGGATGCTGTCACGTCTGCTACGGCAAAATACTTTGCCAACAAGGGACTCTTATGGACCTACCGCGATGGTAAACGTGTTGATACCACATTCCTGCATTTGCGGGAGTTCCTGAGTTGTATCCGGAATGGCGGTACGCCAAGCTGTTCGATCAATGAAGGATTTGAAGAAGCCATATCAGCGCATATGGGAGGACTTTCCTATAAATTGGGAAGAAGGATTGAATGGGATCCAGAAGCAGAAAAAATAATTGCTAAGCCAGGGGAAGACCTCGATGCAATATTACTGGCCAATGATGTGGTAGTGTAAGAGGAATAATTGAACAATCATAATATGAAAGCCTGCGCTTTAAACAGCCGCAGGCTTTTTTTTAGTGAGTCGGCTGGGGGTATTTTGCTAAAAAAATTAGTGGACTGTAGGGGACAATGTAGTGATTTCGCTAATTTTGATTAAATTCACGCGTGACGAAACCTGAAATTTATACCAAAAGTGAGCTTGATAAGCTAGGCAATGCCCTCATTTTTCTTTGCCAAAAGCTGCATCCTTATACGCCGGTTTCAAAGACCCATTTATTAAAGCTCATCTTCATTATTGAGGAATTTTCGGTTAAAAAATATGGTGTTCCATTCTTTAACCTTCGATTTGATGTTTGGAAGCTGGGCCCTGTTTCCAAGGATTTATTTGTAGAACTTTCAGATGAGCCGACCTTGCTTTCTGAATATATCAGCAAAGATGAAGTGGAAAATGGTCGGTTAGTTAT
>JAEWIW010000273.1 GCA_023386855.1 Bacteroidota bacterium
ATAGTGCTGATTGTTTGATGAAATCGCGGCGGCGGGTCATTGGTTGTTGATTTTAGAAAAACAATTTAGGAAAAGCTATTGAAAGTTGTTTCATGAAAAAATTCGACCTGGCGATTTTAATGCAAACCAGTTATATAAGGCTACCCCGTGCCACGCCCCCGTGCCACGGGGTCATTTTTTCCTGTCCACCATATACTGGAGGTTGGGCTGGTAGAACCTGGTAAAAAGCCAGTTCTGGAAGGGCGCCGGGATGGGTGTCTGGGATACTTCAAGTTCGAGCGAATCTGTTGTTGCCCGGTCGCTGATATCTTTCAAAACCTCGAAATAATCGTACAGCTGGCGGAGAGATTCCTTATTGCCAACCGGGCCATGGCCTGGAACATAAATGGAATAGGAGGGATCTTCATACATTTTTTTTAGCGACTGTTGCCAGGCCATGGGATCACCATCGGAGATCCATGGATGCCGCTCTGTAAAGAGCAGGTCGCCCATAAAGATGATGCCGGCATCGGGGATCATCAGCACGACATCGCTTTTGGTATGCCCATTCCTGCATTCCAGCAGCTTTACGGATCGTTGCGAACCGGTTATCCAGAGCGAATCGGAAAAAGTGATATTGGGAAGCGTTAGCTTAAGGTTTTTTGCCGATTCCAGCATTCCTTCATAATAGCCGATCCAGTGAGGAAGGTCCTGTTTCTCAAAGGAGGAAGCGATGGCAAACCGTTTCTTAGTAGCCTGCAATAAGCCTGCTGCATGTTTTTCTTCCCAGTTGCGTTCTTCAGGTTCTATTCGTTCAATTTCTTTCCTGGTAAATACAGTACTGATAATAGTGGCTTCGGAAGAAAATACCTGGTTGCCGCGGATATGATCATTATGAAAATGGCTGTCCACCACCATGCAAACGAATTTCCCGGTCATTTCCTCGGCCATATCCTTGAGTTCCCGGGCAGCTTCAGGATTCATAAAAGCGTCGAAGATCAGCAGCTTATCGCCCAGGTCAACTACCCCGGCATTACAAATGGAACGGCCATACTGGTCATTGTTGATCGCAGCCCATATGCCAGGTGCAAGGGATTGGAGGGAAAAATTTCGTGAGCTGGTTTGTTTCCGTTTTTTTCTCGATTGACCCTGCACAAAAACGGGTAAGATCATGGTGAAACAAAGCAATATCGTCAGTGATTTTTTCATATAGCAAGAGGGGTCCCAATCAATTTAACGAAAATCTAATTGTAATTTGCGCGCATGCAAGATTATTTAAGTGGGTTAAACGAACAGCAGCGGGAAGCAGTGACGCATAAGGATGGCCCGATCATGATCGTGGCTGGAGCGGGTAGTGGAAAAACGAAGGTGTTGACCACAAGGATAGCGCACCTGATGGCCTATCATCATGTAGATGCTTTCAATATCCTGGCGCTTACCTTTACCAATAAGGCGGCCAAAGAAATGAAAGAACGTGTTGAGCGGTCGCTGGGTAATTCCGACGCCAGGAATCTTTACATTGGAACCTTTCATAGTGTGTTTGCAAGAATTTTAAGAACAGAAGCTCCCCGCATAGGGTATCCTTCCAGTTTCACGATCTATGATACGGATGATGCAAAAAGTGTACTCAAGACAGTTATTAATGAATTGCAGCTTGATGACAAGCACTATAAACCTAACCTGGTTTACAACAGGATCTCCTCTGCAAAGAATGCATTGGTAAAGCCTGAAGAATATGCAATCGATTATAGTATCCAGCAGGAAGATACAAGGGCCAACAGGCCTGCCATTGCACAGATCTATGATGCCTATGCAAAACGTTGCTTCAGGAATGGAGCAATGGACTTTGATGATCTTCTCCTCAAGTTCTACCAGTTACTGACCGAAGTGCCTGAAGTGCTGCATAAATACCAGCACAAGTTTAAATACATTCTTATTGATGAGTACCAGGATACCAACCCTGCACAGTACGAGATCATCAAACTGCTTGGTGCAGCATATGAAAATGTTTGCGTGGTTGGTGATGATGCGCAGAGTATCTATGCCTTCAGGGGGGCTACCATCCAGAATATCCTGCAGTTCCAGAAGGATTATGAAGATGTTCGGGTGGTGAAGCTTGAACAGAACTATCGCAGTACACAGAATATCATCAATGCAGCCAACGAGGTTATAAGAAATAATAAAGGACAGATACCAAAGAATCTCTGGACGGATAATATTGAAGGAGAAAAGATCCGGCTGGTACGGACCATGAGCGATAATGAGGAAGGAAAATTTGTTGCAGATACCATCCAGGAACAGAAGCTTCGGAACCATTTCCGCAATGGGGAGTTCGCAATCCTTTATCGAACCAATGCACAGAGCCGTGCATTTGAAGAAAGCCTGAGAAGATTGGCCATACCTTATACCATTTTTGGTGGATTAAGTTTTTACCAAAGGAAGGAGATCAAGGATTTTGTTGCTTACCTGCGACTGATCGTTAATCATAAGGATGAAGAAGCATTAAAGCGCATTATCAATTACCCTGCAAGAGGGATTGGAAAAACTTCCATTGATCGTGCATTGCTTGCGGCCAATACCAATAATATCAGTATGTGGGATGTAATATGTAATGCATCACAATATGGTTACAAAGGTGGAACGCTTGAATCTATCCAGAATTTTGTAATGATGATTGAAGGTGCCACCAGCATGTTGCAAACGAAGAATGCTTATGATGTGGCTATCCATATCGGTAAGCAAACCAATATCGTTCGCGAGTTGTTCAATGATAAGAGTACTGAAGGTGTAGCGCGATATGAGAACATCCAGGAATTACTTAACTCTATAAAAGAGTTTACTGAAACACCGGGCAATGAAGATGGAGAAGTAGGTGATAAAAGCCTGGGCAGTTACCTGCAGCAGATCACCCTGCTTACCGATGCCGATGAAAAAGATCCGAATGCAGATACGGTTAAATTGATGACTATACATGCAGCGAAGGGTCTTGAGTTTTCCTGTGTGTTTGCATGCGGCCTCGAAGAGATGTTATTCCCCAATGCCATGTCCATTAACACCCGTGAAGAGCTTGAAGAAGAAAGAAGATTGTTTTACGTAGTAATAACAAGGGCAAAGCAAAAGCTTTGGATCACATATGCCAACCAGCGTTATAAATTCGGTTCACTTGTGCAGAATGAGCCCAGCCGCTTCATCAGTGAATTACCTGAAGCCTATCTCGACAGGAGTTATGCTGGTGGCGGAATACGCAACCAGGGCGGTGGAGGTTTCCCAAGCCGCAGCCCCTATGAGCGTATGGCTGGATCTTTTGGATCACAGCAGGCAGAAAAAAGATATGGTCCACCACCAACACCTTCCTATGTTCAGAAGCCTGCCGCTAAAACGGTTGAGCATGTGCCTTCACCTGATTTTGTAGCAAGTGATATCAGCAACCTCCAGGTGGGCGACAAAGTTGAGCACCAGAAATTTGGTTTTGGAGAAGTCGTGAAACTTGAAGGATCTGCACATAATCCTATTGCGACCATTAAGTTTGACAAGAATGGTGAAAAAAAGATCATGCTGAACTATGCAAAGCTTCGTCTCCTGTAGTTCGGATACGAGGTAATGCACCCGGATAATTTTTTTGAATGAAACTGATCAGGCCTTCCCTGATAAAACAGCGAAGGTCCCATGCCTGCCCGGAACTTGCTGCACCCACGATGGCGCGGACTTCAATAGTGCGTTCCGTGGCATTGATCACATCAAAGCCCGCAACTTTTTTATCCCATAAAGGATGTGACTGCACCAGTCGCAGGAATTCCGCACGGATCTCCTGCAGTGGTGCCGTGTAATCAAGAAATAAATTGACTGATCCAATAATTTCAGCCGTAGTTCTTGTCCAGTTCTGAAAAGGTTTCTCAATAAAATAATTAATGGGAAGAACCATTCTTCGTTTATCCCAGATATTGACCACCACATAAGTAAGGTTGATCTCTTCCACTCTTCCCCATTCACCTTCAACGATTACCACATCATCGATCCTGATGGGTTGTGTGAAAGCGATCTGAAATCCTGCAAGCAGGTTTCCTAGGGAGCGCTGGGCTGCAAATCCTATGATAATACCGCCAACTCCAACGCCGGTTAAAAGACCTGCACCAAGGCGGCGGAGATTGTCAAAGGTTAATAATATCGCAATGATAGCCAGCAGGACGATCAGCGACACGGCCACTTTTCGAATGAACTGCAGTTGAGTTCTTATTCTTCTTTCCCTTAGGTTATTTGCTTTATTCAGGTCAAAGTGATGGTAAACATATTCCTGCACCACTTTTATCACGGATATCAGTAATGCTGCAAAAGAAATGATCAGTAATATACCAATGACCTTCTGGATCCTGCCGGTTGTAATGGGGCCAAAGTGCATCAAAGGAATAGAAATGTTCAACAGGAACAGGGGAATGAAAATACTTGCTGCCGGGCCAAGGTTCTTATTAATGGATGAGATTAATGAAAAAGTTTTTTCTTTTCTCTTCCTGCAATAAATAGTAGCAGTGACAGATAAGGTCCATTTGATCAATAGCCCTACCAGCACAGCAGCTATGGCAATGGAGAGGTCCTGTAACCATGTGGGCCATTTAGCAATAAGTTCAAAAAGATTCTCCTTCATAATATTCACTCGTTTAATCCACTTTTAACACGGATGTTCTTATTGAAACTCCATTCTCGTTTAAAGCTTCTATTTGAAAATAATAGGGCAGTGACCTGTCCATGCCCTTGAAATAATATTCATTCGCATCATATACCATGATGCAGTTATACAGTTTACCAG
>JAEWIW010000001.1 GCA_023386855.1 Bacteroidota bacterium
GAATCAAGTTTGTCGATCTCCTCCACCTGCAAGGTATCATAAACCCTATCAGGATTCAATGCCTTCCAGCTTTGTTCTAACCTGAGATTACCATTAAGACTAAAATATCTTGAAATACCATCTTTCATTCCCCAGCGAAAATTTTCTGTTCCGATAGGATCGCCCATCAGCGTGTACAATCTCCACTCGCCTTCTTTACGATCATTAACAAACATACCTTCTTCTTCAAAACCTGGTTCGCCTCTTAATTTTTCATACCGGATCACCCATGGGCCCTGCTTCATGCCCTGCATATCCACCCTGTTCAGGGTATCTCCATTTGCCCCGATTTTATAATCTTTATATTGCTGGGCTTGTACGGTTTCAACCGAACCAAGGAGGAATAGAAAAAATAATATCGAAAACAAACCCGACAATTTCATTAAAGTAGCCAGCCTCTTCATATTCTATGTTTGAATTGTTTAATTTGTACGCTTATATTCAATTATAACGCCAATCCCATGCAAGGATTGTATAAGAATTAAATACTATAGCCCTATGCAACAGTCAAATTTACGCCCATTTAACGGCGCAAATTGTTCAGGAAATCCCAAAACCGGCAGGATGATCAGGAATATTTTAAAGGCGTCCCAGGTATCTTTAACAGCATTGAGTAATATATATATCTTAAGAATACCGCTGTTAATATGTCTATTGATATTGGTTGCAGGAACAGTTATGGGGCAACCTTCACCCACCAGTGCAGCGGAGAGATTGAAATTAATTGAACAGAAAAAAAAGCTGGATCAACGATCCACTGTAAACAGCATAAGTTTTAGGAATATTGGACCTTCTGTTATGAGCGGCCGAATCGTGGATGTTGATGTTAATCCTGGAGATCCAACAGAATTCTATGCTGCATATGCCACCGGGGGCCTTTGGCATACCATCAATAACGGCCAAAGCTTTGAACCTGTATTTGATAACGAAGCAGTAATCTTCATCGGTGATATTGCAGTGAACTGGACTGCCTCTACGGATACCTCCAACCGCATCATCTGGGTAGGAACAGGTGAAGTCAACAGCAGCCGTTCATCCTATGCAGGCATTGGTGTATACAAAACCATGAATGGCGGAAAGACCTGGGAATATAAAGGGTTACCGGGCTCACAGCATATTGGAAAAATATTGCTGCATCCTTCTGATCCTTCTATTGCATGGGTAGCTGCAATGGGTGCATTATATTCTTACAATAAAGAACGAGGAGTGTATAAAACCACTGATGGTGGCAACAGCTGGCAACATAGTCTATATATTGATGAGAAAACAGGTGTGGTGGATATGGATATCAACCCGGCCAATCCCGATGAAATTTATGCTGCTGCATGGAGCAGGTTAAGAAAGGGATGGAATTTTGAAGAAGCAGGACCCGCAGGTGGAATTTATAAATCAACTGATGGCGGAAAAAAATGGATCAGGCTGAATTCAGGGCAGTCAGGTTTTCCTGAAGGAAAAGGTATTGGAAGGATCGGCATTGCAGTTTACCCGAAGGATCCAAGGATCGTGTATGCTGTTCTTGATAACAATTTTTCCAAAACTGTAAGCAAGGAGAAAAAGGATACTGCGAATTATACGCTGGATGATTTCAAAAATATCAGCAAGGAAAAATTTCTTCAACTGGATGAACACAAACTTGACAGTTTCCTTTTAAAGAACAGGTTTCCCAAAAAATATACAGCGGCCGTTATACGGGAAAAAGTGGTAAGAGGAACACTTGGTGCAAGCGCGGTATATGATTACCTGGCCGATGCCAATGCCGACCTCCTAAACGCTTCCGTAATAGGCGCTGAAGTTTACAGGAGTGATGATGCCGGTAAAACATGGAAGAAAACGCACGAGAAGGAGATCAATACCTTCAGAACCTATGGCTATTATTTTGGAAAAATCTATGTGTCACCAGTTGATGAGAAAAAACTTTTTGTACTGGGTGTTGAAGTGCTGGAATCGAAGGATGGGGGAAAAAACTTTATGGCCATTGATAAAGGAAATGTTCATGCTGATCACCATGCATTATGGATCAATCCCAAAAAGGATTCGCATCTTATCAATGGTAATGATGGTGGAATCAATATAACCTATGATAACGGTTCGAACTGGTATAAAGCGAATGCACCATCTGTAGGGCAGTTCTATGACATAGATGTAGACAATGCGAAGCCTTACAATGTATATGGAGGTTTGCAGGATAATGGAACATGGTATGGTCCATCGGATCATAAAGAAAACAATGACTGGACCGCATCAGGTCATTATGCTTATAAATCGATCGGTGGTGGCGATGGGATGCAGGTGCAGGTAGATAAAAGAGATAATAAAACTGTTTACCTGGGATACCAGTTTGGTTTTTATGCAAGAAGGAACCTGGAAACCGGCGCCGTTAAAGGCATTCGGGCAAGGCATGACCTTGGTGAAACTCCGCTTCGTTTCAACTGGCAGGTTCCTATACTGTTGAGCAGTCACCAGCCAGAGGTGCTGTATTATGGCACCAACAAGTTTCATCGTTCACTTAACCAGGGCGATACATTATATACATTGAGTGAGGACTTGACCAATGGAATGAAGGTGGGTGATGTTCCATTTGGGACTATTACCACCATCAGTGAATCTCCCCTGAAGTTTGGACTGCTGTATTGCGGAACAGATGATGGAAATGTGCAGTTATCAAAAGACGGCGGTTATACATGGTCGTTAGTGTCAAAAAAATTGCCATCAAACCTTTATATAAGCAGGGTTGTTGCATCCCGGCATAAGGAAGGACGGGTATATGTAACCATGAATGGATACAGGGAGGATGATTTTAAGGCTTATCTTTTTGTGAGCGAGGATTATGGTTCTACATGGAAACAGCTGGGTAAAGACCTTCCTTATGAGCCACTGAATGTATTAGTTGAAGATCCCCGAAGCGAAGATGTATTGTATGTAGGTTCTGATGGAGGATTATATCTGACCAATGATGGTGGTCAATCCTTTATGAGTTGGAATAAAGGGCTTCCCCATTCTGTGCCTGTGCATGATATTGCCATCCAGGAAAGAGAGAACGAGATCGTATTGGGAACCCATGGCCGCAGCATTTACATAGCTAAACTCCCGGAGCCTGGCGATTCAAAAAGTAAGTAACGGCTAAAGCATATCCATCCAGGCCGAGGCCTGCGATAGTACCGGCCGCCTTTGCTGATACATGCGAGATCTTACGAAAATCTTCCCGTGCGTGGACGTTGCTGATATGCACTTCTACCACGGGAGTTTTTATGGAAGCAATGGCATCCCCGATGGCCACTGAAGTATGGGTATATCCTCCTGGGTTCATGATTATCCCGTAGTATTCAAATCCAAATTGCTGAAGAGCATTGATCAGTTCACCTTCCACATTGCTTTGGTAATAGCTGAATTCAACAGAGGGAAACTGTGCTTTAAGCGAATCCAGGTAATCTTCGAAGCGCTGGCTACCGTAGATCCCGGGTTCCCTTTTACCC
>JAEWIW010000199.1 GCA_023386855.1 Bacteroidota bacterium
AACAATCCACCGTATTTAACAGGTTCGAAAATGATCTTCCCATCCTTGCAGCGGATACTATTGTAGTGCTGGAAAACGAGGTGATCAATAAACCAGAGAACAGGGAACATGCCATTGAGATCCTGAAAAAATTATCAGGCAAGGTGCATCGTGTGATCACTGGTGTAGTGCTGCTCACACATGAAAGCGAGATCTCTTTTTCTGAAGTGACCGAAGTAAGTTTCCATCCTTTGAGTGAAGAGCAGATAGTGTATTATGTCGATACTTATAAGCCGATGGATAAAGCGGGTGCCTATGCTATCCAGGAATGGATTGGTATTACCGGTATTGAATGGATCAAAGGCGATTACTATAATGTGATGGGTTTGCCTGTAAGCAAAGTGGTGAAAATACTGGCCGGTTTCTGAGAAAACATCATTGCCGATAATTGTCGCTTTTTTAGTTTGCTTCCAGGAGGTAAGTGATGAATGAGCGATTATTCCAGTATATCTGGCAGCACCAGCTATACCAGTGCCGTGATATGACACTGGATAATGGCGAGCCGGTGGAGATTCTTTTTGCTGGCATTTATAATGAGAACCAGGGCCCTGATTTCCTGGAGGCGAAGGTGCGCATAGGCGCTGCCACCTGGATGGGGCAGGTGGAGTTGCATATTAAGGCATCCGACTGGTTCAGGCATTCGCACCAGGATGATGTGAATTACGATAATGTTATCCTGCACGTTGTTTGGGAAAATGATCTCCCGGTAATGGAAGGATTACCAACCCTGGTATTGCAGGACAGGGTTGCTAATACCTTAGTAACCAGGTACGAAAAACTGATGCAGGACCGGAGCTTTATTCCCTGCCAGCAACTGTTGCTGAAGGAACAAGGGTTCGCTTACGAGGATTTTTTTAAAACCCTGCTGGAGCAAAGGTTTGAAAGGAAGGCGCATGATTTAACCCTGCAATTAAAACAGAATAATTTTTATTGGGAAGAATTACTTTGGTGGCAGGTATCGCGGGCTTTTGGAGGTCATATTAATGCTGATGCTTTCGAAGAGATAGCCCGTTCTATTCGATTGAATATCCTGCTAAGGCATAAACAGCAAATTCACCAGCTGGAAGGAATGTTATTAGGGCAATCTGGTTTACTGGAAGGGCCCTTTGAAGATGATTACATTGTGCTTCTAAAAAAAGAATATGTTTTCCTTCGTAAAAAATATCATCTTGATCCCATTAAAAATAAACTGCATTTCCTGAGAATGCGGCCCATCAGTTTTCCTACCGTGAGGCTGGCCCAACTGGCTATGCTATTATATAACCGGGGAATTTCCTTTAATTATTTCAGAAGTCATCATGATGTGATCGATGCGGCTGCCTGGTTCGAGGTTACTGCCAATGATTTCTGGCATTATCATTACACGCTTGAAGAAAAAGGAAGTTTCCAGCCAAAAAGTACTGGTCGTGCGCTTTGCCAGAACATCATGATCAATGCAGTGATCCCGCTTTTATGGTGCTATGGCCAGTTTTACCGCGATGAAAAACTGAAGCAGCAATGTTATGATTGGCTGCGCCAGTTGCCGGCTGAATCCAATAAGGTCACCAGGGGATTTGGGCAGCTGGGTATTAAACCGGTAAATGCCTGGGATACCCAGTCGCTGATCGAATTAAAAAAACATTATTGTGATGAACGAAGATGCCTTGAATGCGAGATTGGAAAGAACCTCCTGAAAAGAAGAACGGTATAAAAGAGATTTCCTTATAGCAACAGGCCTGTCAATTATTTCATTTAAGTGATTCTGCTAGTCTTGAATGTTCAATACATAGTGGTAACCTTTCGAATGCACCTGCTGCTATAAGGTTAACCGGTTTAAGAATTTACTTCCGCATTATTCCACTGAAACACCGTATTCACTTCAATATCGGGATGAAGGCTGTAAAAAACAGGACAGGTATGGGCTGCATTTTCCAGTATGGTTTGCTGCTTCTGGGAAAGTGTTAATCCCTGGGGAACAGTAAATGTTAAATTGATACCGCCGATCCTTCGGGGATCAGATTTCATGATCTTTTCTATTTCGATTTTGATACCACTGATATCGAGGTCCCAATCCCTTGCCTTGATGCCCATGATCGTGAGCATACAGCTTCCTAATGCAGTAGCAACAAGGTCGCTGGGGGAAAAACGTTCTGCTTTACCCTGGTTATCGAGTGGTGCATCGGTTTCAATAACGGTACCTGATTTTTCATGCGTACAAACCGTTCTTAGATTTCCGTCGTATACAACTGTTGAAGTCATTATGTATGAATTTGCCTTAAATTTACGTTACATAATAAATTAAGCAGATTGAAAAAGATTCTTTTAGCAATTTTAGTGCTAATAAGTGGTTCCATCATGGCGCAGGACAAGGCCACTGGCAGCAGGGCACAAACCAGGGAGGAAAAGAAGGAAGCCAAACGTCAACGCATAAATGAGTTATTAAGGCAGGAAGAAGAAGGGGAGATCATTTTTCATAAGCAGAACATTTTCGGTTTGAAGCTCGCCACTGATGGCTACGGTCTTACCTATGAGATAGGAAGAATGAAATCGAACCGGCTGTCTAACCTTTACCAGTTAGAGCTGAGCGAAAAAAAACACAATAAGGAAAGAAAGCAGGGAGCATCTTTCAACCAATACCAGATCAATTCGGTGATCGTTGGCAAGCTGAATAATTTTTACCAGCTGAAGCTTGGTATGTCGCAACAACGCATCATTGGTGGAAAAGGAAATAAAAACGGCGTTGCCGTGTCAGCGGTCTATGGCGGTGCATTATCACTGGGTTTCCTGAAGCCTTATTACGTGGATGAGAAAGGGGGTACCCGTGTAACTTATGATAAAATTATTGACAGTGCCTATATCCCGCTGGGCGCTTCAGGGTTCATGGTAGGATGGAATGAGGTAAAGATCAGGCCGGGAATAATGGCAAAAGCAGCCATGCGGTTTGATTACGGCCGCCTCAATGAAACCGTTTCTGCTATAGAAGCCGGGTTACAGGCGGAATTTTATGCCAAGAAGATCGAGCAGATGCTGTACAATGAACCCAAACAATTTTTCTTCAGCGCTTACATCAGCCTGCTGCTGGGCCGGCGTAAATAATTATTCGGTATTTTTGCCCCATGCAAGAATTACCAGTCATAACCAATATACCTGAAAACACCAGGACCAAAAAACCATCATGGTTAAGAGTTAAACTGCCGATCGGCGAAAGCTACAGGCATGTACGTTCGCTTGTTGATGATCATAAGCTTCATACCATTTGCGAAAGCGGCAATTGCCCGAATATGGGTGAATGCTGGGGCGAAGGAACGGCCACTTTTATGATCCTCGGGAATATCTGCACCAGGAGCTGTGGTTTTTGTGCTGTAGCAACGGGAAAACCTGAACAGGTGGATTGGGACGAACCGCAAAGGGTGGCGGAAGCTATTCACCTTATGAAGGTAAAACACGCGGTGATCACTTCGGTTGACCGCGATGAATTAAAGGATGGAGGAAGTATTATCTGGTTCAATACCATTAAAGCGGTGAAAGCATTAAATCCAGCTACAACTTTGGAAACGCTGATACCGGATTTTAAAGGACAGGTTGAAAATATTCAACGGGTGATCGATGCGGCGCCGGAAGTGGTATCGCACAATATTGAAACAGTAGAGCGACTGACCCGCCAGGTTAGGATACAGGCGAAATACCGCCGTAGTATGGAAGTACTGAAAGTGCTGAAAGAAGGTGGAATGAGAACCAAAAGTGGTATTATGCTGGGCCTCGGCGAAAAGAAGGAAGAAGTACTTCAGACCATGGAAGATCTTTATAATAGTGGGGTAGATGTTATCACCATCGGGCAGTAC
>JAEWIW010000405.1 GCA_023386855.1 Bacteroidota bacterium
TGGCGATGCTGACCGCGTTGATGACCTCTGCCATTATTCCCTGGGCAGGAAATATTCATTTCACGCTTTTTGGACAGGACAGGATCATCAGCCTGCAGATCACCGATATCAACATTGGTATCCTATACATCTTTGGCGTAGTGAGTATGGGTGTGTATGGTATCATGATCGGTGGATGGGCATCCAATAATAAATTCTCCCTGATGGCTGCCATGAGGGGTGCATCGCAGGTGATTTCTTATGAATTGCCGATGGGCCTTTCCCTGATCGCTTTGCTGATGCTTACCGGTTCACTCCAGTTAAGCACTATCGTTGGCCAGCAGCTCGATGGATGGTACAATATCATTTACCAGCCACTGGGATTTTTGATCTTCCTGGTTTGCGCTTTCGCAGAATGTAACCGTACTCCTTTCGATCTTCCTGAAGCGGAGAATGAATTGAACTTTGGATACCACCAGGAATATTCCTCCATGAAACTTGGATTTTATCTTTTCGCTGAATACATCAACATGTTCATTAGTTCAGTGATCATGGCAACACTGTTCTTTGGGGGATATGATATCCCGTTTGTTTCAGATGCAGGACTGGTAGAAAAAATCGGGATGAACTGGACCGCGCTGATCCAGGCTGGAAGCCTGATGGTGAAAGTAGGCCTGCTGATATTCTTGTTCATGTGGGTGCGTTGGACCATTCCAAGATTCCGGTACGACCAGCTGATGAACCTGGGATGGAAGAAACTGATACCGCTGGCTTTGTTCAATATGCTGTTGACAGCGGCAATAGTGCTTTTAAGAAATGCGTAATTCTTCAACCTGGGTTGTTGAATTAAAAAAAAATCAGACATGCAATCATTAACAAATAGAGGACAGCAGGTAGACCGGAGCCCAATGACCTGGCTAGAGCGGATCTACCTATGGAATATTGCGAAAGGAATGTGGATCACCCTCACCCATTTATTTAAAAAGAAGGTGACCATTAATTATCCTGAAGAAAAAAGACCTTTCAGTCCTGTATTCAGGGGTATCCAGGTTTTGAACAGAGATGAAGAAGGACGTGAACGTTGCACCGCCTGTGGGTTGTGCGCAGTGGCTTGCCCTGCCGAAGCCATCACCATGGAAGCGGCTGAAAGAAAGCCTGGTGAAGAAAACCTTTACCGTGAAGAAAAATATGCAGCGAAGTATGAGATCAATATGCTTCGGTGTATATTCTGTGGTCTTTGTGAAGAAGCCTGTCCAAAGGATGCGATCTATTTAAGCGAGACCATTGCACCGGCCAACTACCAGCGCAAGGGACTTGTATATAAAAAAGAAGATTTGTTGATCCCTAACCCGGTTACTGATCCTGAAGCTTATAAGGAAGCATTAGGCAGCCGTGGAAAGAATAAACAACACCAGGATAAACCGACCAACTAACTGTATGAACATAAGTGAAATTCTATTTTATTTTCTTTCGGCACTTGCATTGGGAAGTGCGATCATGGTGGTGACCAGCAGGAATCCCATTCACAGTGTATTGTGGCTTATCATTACCTTTTTTGCCATCTCGGGGCATTATTTCCTGCTGAATGCGCAGTTCATAGGCATTGTAAACCTGATTGTATATGCCGGTGCCATCATGGTACTGTTCCTCTTCGTTGTGATGCTGATGAACCTGAATGCCGATACAGAACCGCAAAAGAACAAGTGGCTCAAATTTGCCGGCGTGATCTCGGGAGGATGCCTTTTGCTGGTAATGGTGGCCGCATTAAGAAATGCAGAAGTGAAAGGACAGGTAACACAATTGAAAACCGGTACGATTGGTTTGATAGAAGAGTTGGGAAAATCACTGTTCACAGATTTCGTGATACCCTTCGAGATCAGCAGTGTATTATTCCTTAGTGCCATGGTAGGTGCTGTGGTTATTGGTAAAAAAGGCGACTGATCGCACTGAGTAATTCAATCAAAAATTATCCAAATCGGAACTTATGCCTATAGAACGTTACATATTTCTTTCCATCGCACTGTTCTGCATCGGTATCGCCGGTGTACTGACCAGGCGTAATGCCATCATTGTTTTCATGTGCATTGAACTCATGTTGAACGCTGTGAACCTTCTGCTGGTGGCTTTTTCTAAAATGCATCATGCCAGTGGAGTGGCGACAAATGCCACTGCGGGTATTGAAGGACAGCTCTTCGTTTTCTTTATCATGGTGGTTGCTGCAGCTGAAGTAAGTGTGGGACTGGCCATCATAGTGATGATGTACAGGAATGTACATTCCATTGATATTAATTTTTTGAATCGCTTGAAACACTAAGCCCTGTCAGGGGATTGTTATACCAAAAAAATTACGCGGTAAAAAGCGTGCGGGTTTATGAGTAAAATAATTGAATTGATCTGGTTGGTTCCTTTACTTCCACTTGCTGGATTTATCATCAATGGACTGGGAAGAAATCAACTTTCCAAATCCATGGTAGGCATTGTGGGTTGTGGTACCATCCTTGCCAGCTTTGCATTGAGCCTGCTGGCTTTTTTCGATGTTAAGAACGGGCAGGGTGGAGTAGTAAAGCTTTTTGATTTTATCAATGTCGATAAACTGTCGATCCCTTTTTCATTCCAGATCGACCAGCTTTCGATCATCTTCCTGCTGATCATTACAGGTGTTGGATTCCTGATACATCTTTATTCCACTGCATATATGAAGGAAGAAACCTCTTCCCACTATGCACGTTATTTCGCTTACCTGAACCTGTTCGTGTTCTCGATGCTATTACTTGTAATGGGAAGCAATTTCCTGGTCATGTTCATCGGTTGGGAAGGAGTAGGATTATGTTCTTATTTGCTTATTGGTTACTGGTTTAAGAACACTGATTATAATAAAGCGGCAAAGAAGGCTTTCGTGATGAACCGTATCGGTGACTTCGGCTTCCTGCTCGCCCTTTTCTGGATGATCCAGCAATTCGGGTCACTGGGTTTTGCAGAAGTGTTCCCTAAAGCTGCGGCACTACCCATGGGTTCTGTTGCATTAACAGGAATCACCCTTTTACTGTTTTTGGGTGCCACCGGTAAATCGGCACAGATCCCGCTATATACCTGGCTGCCCGATGCGATGGCTGGTCCAACTCCCGTATCTGCACTGATCCATGCGGCAACAATGGTTACCGCAGGTATTTATATGATCGCGAGAAGCAATGTGATGTATACCCTTTCACCTGTTACCCAGACTGTTGTTGCAATGATAGGGCTTGCCACTGCGATCCTTGCAGCAACCATCGCTTTAAAACAGAATGATATTAAGAAAGTGCTGGCATACTCAACAGTAAGCCAGTTAGGCTATATGTTCCTGGGACTTGGTGTTGGCGCTTATGTAGGATCTGTATTTCATGTTATGACACATGCTTTCTTCAAGGCCTTGTTATTCCTTGGTGCAGGATCTGTGATACATGCCATGCACCATGAGCAGGATATCCGTAAAATGGGGGGCTTAAAAAAGCATCTTCCTGTTACACATATCACTTTCCTGGTAGGATGTATCGCTATTGCCGGTATACCTCCCTTCTCAGGTTTTTTCTCCAAGGATGAAATATTATCCGCCGCATACGGGGTAAATAAAATCTATTGGATCGTTGGTGTGATAGGTGCAATGATGACCGCTTTCTATATGTTCCGTTTGTATGCCACAACTTTCCTTGGACAATTCAGGGGAACACATGAACAGGAACATCACCTGCATGAAAGTCCTGCATCCATGACAATTCCTTTAGTGGTACTGGCCATTCTTTCCGCCATTGCAGGGTTTGTTGGAATACCTGAAGTGTTCATGCATGATGGGCATTCGCTTGAAAAATTCCTTGAGCCTGTATTTGCCGCATCATATAAGCTAAAGGAAATGCATCACCCTGATCATTCAACAGAATATATGCTGATCGGGATTTCTGTTGCGGCTGCATTGATCGCATCATTATATGCATGGATAAGGTATAGCAAGAAGCCTGAACTGGAAGATGCAGAAGGCTTTGGTAAAGTGCTTGCTAACAAATGGTACGTGGATGAATTCTATGATACCATTATTGTGAAGCCTTTGAATGGTGTTGGGAAATTTTTCAATAGTGCTGTTGAGCGTAACCTGATCGACTGGGCAGTGAATGGCGTGGGAAGAGTGATCCAGTATGGTGGTCGCCAGTTAAGATGGCTTCAGAGTGGGCAGGTTGGTAGTTATGTGCTGTTGATGGTGATCAGTATGCTCGTCTTTTTTGTGCTGCAATTCCTAGTAAAAAAATAATTGAAATAACAACGATGATCCCAGTTCTATTGATAGTAATTCCCTTGCTGAGTGGTTTAGCAGGCTTTTTTATAAAATCGCAGGATGCGGCTAAAAGATGGTCGCTCTTTGCATCACTCGCTGTTCTCCTGGTTTCACTGCTTGGCCTTACGGTCTTCAATTCCTATGAGCACCTTCATGCAGATGTTGAATGGATGCCTTCTTTGGGAAGTAATTTTTCATTGTCGCTGGATGGCATGGGTCAAATGCTTGCACTGCTTACCGCGCTGGCTTTTCCCATTGTATTCATTTCAACCTATCGTTCAACCTATTTCCGCCCCGGCAATTTTTATGCATTGATGTTGTTGTCGCAGGCCGGTTTGATGGGAGTGTTTCTTTCAGTTGATGCCCTCTTGTTTTATTTCTTCTGGGAACTTGCATTGATACCCACTTATTTTCTTTGCTCTATCTGGGGTGGAGAAAGAAGGATCGCGGTTACGTTCAAGTTCTTCCTGTATACCTTTATTGGTTCATTGTTGATGCTGGTAGGTATCATCTATATCTATAGCAAAACTCCTGACCAATCTTTTGCCCTTACATCATTTTATAATGTAAAGCTTGGCTTTGCACAGCAGAACTGGCTGTTCTGGCTCATGTTCGCTGCATTTGCCGTGAAGATGCCTGTATTCCCCTTCCATACCTGGCAGCCGGATACTTATGAACAAAGTCCAACCGCAACTACCATGATCCTGAGTGGTGTGATGGTGAAGATGGGGGTATTTGGTGTTATCCGCTGGCTGGTACCCGTATTGCCGATCGCTTCATGGGCATGGGGTGATACGGTTTCCATTCTATGCGTGATAGGAATGATCTATGCTTCCATCCTTGCCATGCGGCAGGACGATATGAAGCGATTGATTGCTTATTCTTCCATTGCCCACATCGGGCTGATGTGCCTGGCCATATTTGCATCTAATAATTCAGGTATGCAGGGTGTTATGGTCCAGATGTTCAACCACGGGATCAATATCATTGGATTGTGGATCGCGGTGGAACTGATCGAAAGAGAATTTGGAACAAGAAAAATGTCGGAACTGGGTGGGCTTGCGCAAACAGCACCGGTACTATCGATCTTCTTTGTGATAGTGGCACTGGCGAATGTAGCATTGCCGCTTACCAACGGGTTCATCGGGGAATTCCTGATGTTCAATGGGGTATTCAATTCAGAGGTAACCAAATACAATGCAGTGTTCGCTACACTTGCCGTGATCACCGTGATCCTGTCGGCAGTATATACACTGAACATGATCCAGAAAGTTTTCTTTGGCAATACAAATAACCTTACCGCAAGAGCGAAGGATATATTCCTGAACGAAAAAATGATCCTTGCGGTAATCGTCATATTGATCCTGGTGATCGGTGTTTATCCCAAGCCTATGCTGGAACTCACGCAATCGACAGTGGACAATATTTTATCAAGAATGATCATAAAACATCCATAGGATAGAGCTAACAGATTATGAACGCAATTTTAATTTCTGCAGTTTGGGGCGTTGTTATGATGTTCACTGCTGTTTTCAACAGGAAAGCATCGGTGGTCCTCGGCACTGCAATCACAGGACTGGTATTGCTTTTTATTGCCAACATCCTGGAAATGGATGGGCACAGGCTTCTTGATATCAATACCCATGGAATGCTCCGCTTTGATTCCTATGGTTTACTTTTCAATGCAGTGGCTTTTTTCTGTACACTGGTTTTCTTCCTGCTTTCAGGAAGGGATATTGCAAAGGTTGGAAAGCATTATGCCGATTATTTCGCGCTGATCTTTTTTGTACTATGCGGGGTATCGGTAGCTTCTTCTTTCAGCAGCCTGCTGATGTTATTCCTCGGTATCGAGATCATTTCCATTCCCCTGTATATACTAACGGGGTCGGATAAGCGAAATCTTAAAAGCAACGAGGCTTCATTGAAATATTTCCTGATGGGATCATTTTCAACAGGGCTGATGCTGATGGGTATTACGCTGATCTATGGAGCAAAGGGAAGCTTTGATCTTTCTGTCATCGAAATCGGCAGCGGATCACTTACACCGATGATCGCGGCAGGAGTACTGTTGCTGATCTTTTCTCTTGGTTTCAAAGTTTCCGCTGCGCCGTTTCATTTCTGGACCCCGGATGTGTATGATGGAGCTCCCGCTGTTTTCACATCGTTCATGGCAACCATCGTTAAAGCAGCAAGTTTCATTGCATTCATCAGGCTGTTCTACGGAAGTTTTGGAGCGGTAAGGGAAGACTGGCAAACCATTGTTGCGATCATTACCGTTGCAACGCTGTTCATAGGAAATATCACGGCTGTATTCCAGCAAAGCGTGAAAAGGATGCTGGCTTACTCCAGTATTGCGCAGGCAGGATTCATGATGTTTGCCATTGTATCGCTAAATGAAAAAGCAGCTGAAGGACTGATCTATTATTCAGCGGCTTATTGTCTTGCTACCATTGGTATGTTCGCTGTACTGATACGCATGAAAGATTATACCTACGAAGGATTTAACGGGCTGGCCAAACAGCAGCCGCTCCTGGCAGCAACCGCCACCATCTTCCTGCTCTCCCTGGCGGGGATCCCGGCAACTGCAGGATTCATGGCAAAGTTTTATATGCTTTCCGCGGCGGTATCCACCGGGCACCTGCTGTGGCTGGTGATCCTCGGGGTTGTGTTTGCGGCTATCAGCGTATATTATTATTTCAGGGTGATACAGGCCATGTATTTCAGGGAAGGAGAAGCCATGGAGATCGAAGCAGGAAATGGATTTAAAACGATCCTGGTGGCATTGGCGGCCGTGATTGTTCTGCTGGGTATTTTCCCGGAATGGCTTACAAAGTTCCTCTATTACTTCGCTTAAGCCTTTACAAAGGATTTTAAAGATATTATGATTATATAGTGAAAGCTCCCAACCCGGGGGCTTTCTTCCGTTCATAAAAAATCTGCCTGCTGATGGCTGCGATTTCATAATTTTCGACTATGAAATTCTTCGATACTTTTTCCCTTGCCTATAATACTGTCAGGAGCAATAAGCTCAGAACGGGAATTACTGTAG
>JAEWIW010000031.1 GCA_023386855.1 Bacteroidota bacterium
GCCCCAAGGGTTCAGATGATGAGTTTCCACCTGGCAGAATATTATTTCCGCAACCAGGATTATTCAAAAGCCATAGATGCCTACGAAGCAGTAAATCCTTCCAACCTGAGTAATGATGAAGTAGCAGATCTAAAATTCAACCAGGGTTATTCCTATTTCACCGTTTCAAGATTCAACGAAGCAAAGCCATTGCTGAACGCTATAAGGATGGATCCAAAGAATGCTCATTATATGGCTGCCAATTACTATTACGGTTATATTTCCTTCTACGATAAATCTTATAATGACGCGCTCCAGGCTTTTCGCGTGGTAGAGAACGATCCAACTTATGGTAACCTCGTTCCCTATTATATTGCCACTATCATGTATACCCAAAGTGATAAGAAAAAGGCGCTGGACTATGCCAAAAAGAATGTTGACAAAGGTGGGCAATACTATGATCGTGAAATGAAGCAGCTTGTTGGTCATGGTCTTTTTGAGCAGCAGCAATACAAGGAAGCCATTCCATACCTTGAAGCCTATATCAATAAAGCCGAATCGGTTCGAAGGGAAGATCTTTACGAGTTATCCTATAGTTACTACCAAACAGGCAACCTGGATAAAGCCATTACCGGCTTTCGCCAGCTTGGTGGAAAGGAAGATTCACTGGCGCAAAATGCCATGTATCTTTTGGGAGATGCTTACCTGAAAAAAGGGGAGAAGGCAAATGCAAGGAACGCATTTCTATTTTGTGCTTCCAATAGCAGCAATGAAAAGCAAAGAGAGATCTCCATGTTTCATTATGCAAAACTTTCCTATGAATTAGGATACCAGGATATTGCTTTGTCTGAATTCCAGAAATTCCTCCAAACCTATCCCAACTCATCTTATTCCCAGGAAGCGCAGGAATTACTCGTAGGTGTTCTTGCCAATACCAACAATTACAGAGATGCCTTGACCCTAATTGAAAAAGTGGGAACGCGCTCACAGGTTGCAAGGCAGTTTTATGCCAAGATACTGGTAGGAAGGGCAGCAGAACTGGTCAATGATGGTATGCTGGTAAGTGCGAATGAATTGCTGACCACAGCAGAAAAGCAGCCCGATAATAAAGCAGTTCTTCCTTATATCAATTTCTGGAAGGGTGAAATTTCTTACCGTTTGAATAAGATCGATGATGCCATCAAGTATCTATATGAGTACCTGAATTCAGGTCTTAGTGACGCAGAAGTAAATCCTGCTCATGCAAGGTATAACCTGGGATACGCTTACCTTAAAAAAGAGAATTACCGCCAGGCACTGGGATTTTTTGAACAGGTGGTTAAAACCCCAAGGATCAATGCAAGCGCTGTTGAACAGGATGCTTATGTAAGAAGCGCTGATTGTTATTATATGAACCGCGACTTCAGAAGAGCTTCCCAGATGTACGATAAAGTGCTTGATTATTCATGGCCGGCATCGGACTATGCAAGTTTCCAGAAAGCCATGATCGTAGGTATTAATAATGGAAGGGAAAAGATCAGCCTGCTTAGCGCCCTCAGCAGGAGGTATCCACAAAGTTCCCTGGTTCCTGATGCCAATATGGAAATTGCCAGTACCTATCTTTCAAATGAACAATACCGCGAAGCCATTCCATTCCTGAAGAATGTTCTCAGCGATCCTGGTGCTGCGCTGAAACCCAGGGCACACCTGCGTTTGGGCATCGCTTACTATAATATAGAAAACAATAAAGACGCTTTAAACCAGTATACAACTTTATTGCAGCAATTCCCCAATACGCCGGAAGCGCAGGAAGGACTTGAAAATGCAAAAGCCATCTTTATTGAGGAAGGCCGCTCTTCCGAATATGTAAACTTCGCAAGGTCCATCGGCCAGGAAGTGACTTCATCACAGGAAGAACAACTTGCTTATGAAGAAGCGGAAGTACAGTTCAACAATGGAAACTTCCCCGCTGCTGCCAAAAAGTTTGAAGATTATCTTTCAAAATTCCCCGATGGCAAGCGTGCCATTGAAGCCTTGTATTATAAAAGCGAGATCTATGCAAACCAGAAAGATCTTCAAAAAGCAGTTGAAGGTTATGAGCAACTGGCCGACAGGGTTCCCCATAAATTTGGAGAACGCGCTCTTACACAGGCAGCAAGGATCAATTTCTTTGACCTGAAAAATTATGAAAAGGCAGAAACTTATTTTGCTAAACTGAAAGAATTTGCATCAGGGCAGGAAACAAGAATGGAAGCCATGCGTGGACTGTTGCGCAGCCAGTTCCAGTTAAAAAAATGGAATGAAGCGGTTCAGAATGCAAAAGACCTTCTTGAACAAAAAGGAGTTGGTACCGACGATCGTATACTGGCCAATATGGTAATGGCGAAGAGTTACCAGGAGAATAACCAGTGCGACCAGGCCATCACCAGTTATAGAACAGTGGCATCCTTAAGTAAAGCAGCTTATGGAGCCGAAGCAAGGTTCCAGATTGCAGCATGTTTCTTTGAGCAGGACAGGCTCAAGGATGCTGAAAAGGCCGCATTCGAAGTGATCAATAAATCCGGTTCCTATGAAGAATGGGTTACAAGATCCTATCTCCTGTTAGGCGATATTTATTTTAAACAGAAAGATTATTTCAACGCCAAAGCCACTTTCCAGAGCGTAGTCGATAATGCAAAGCTTGAAGACCTGCGTAAGGAAGCAGAACGCAAATTGCAGATGGTGAATGAAGAGGAGAGTAAGGGCAGTAAAATTGAAAACCAGTAACCTATCATGAATCAAATCAGCACCATGTCAATAAAAGGAATATTAATATCGGGGTTATTGTTAGGATGTGTAGCAGTGTCAGAAGCACAGGATACCACTAAAAAAAGAACTATTGAAATCAGTTCTGCATTCAAGCCTGTAATACGCGAAGCAGCCAAAGTGAATTTCAGTGCATCCGCCCCAAATACAGATACCACGAGGCCTGTATTGAAATATGATCTTCCTGCAGAAAAATTATTATTTGTTTACCAGCCAGGAGAACTGAAGCCACTCGCATTTGAACCCGATAGCAATGCCGCTTGGTCGCTGTCAAACTATATTAAGGCAGGCGTAGGCAATGTTCATCTTCCTTACATTAAGGCAGGACTTAGTTTCGGAGATGGAGAAAATACTTTTTTCAATATCCTTGCCGATCATTATACCTCCAAGGGTAAACTTGAAAACCAGAAGCACAGCTATAGCAGGATAGGAGCAGCGGCAACCTATAAAACAGCCAGTGATCTTGAATTCAATGGTTCGATTGGTGTATCAAACAATGATTATTTTCTATATGGAGCGCCTGATTCATTAGACCTCACAAAGGAAGATCTGAAGCAAAGGTTTCAACAACTGGATCTTAACCTCGGTATGAGAAATACTGTTCCTACAGAGCTCGGCCTGAATTATGATCCTTCCTTACGCTTCAATGTATTTACCGATAATCATTATCAAAAAGGTTCGGAAGTCAATACTGTAGTCAGTTTGCCTGTTACCAAAACACTTGGCAAAACAACCGGGTTCAGGTTAGGACTTACAGCAGACATGACTAATTATAAAAGACAGGAAAAAGAAAGTATCTCCAATAATATTTTTCTTATCCAGCCTGCACTGCAATTCAAAACACCAAATTTCTTTTTGCATGCAGGTATAACGCCTTCCTGGGACAATGGCAATTTTTATATGTTGCCGAACCTGATGGCCGATATCACCACCAGCGACCAGCGGCTGACCCTCCAGTTGGGATGGATTGGGTATTATAACAAGGGTTCATACCAGCGTTTTTCCACCATTAATCCATGGCTTGCTCAACCCGATTCATTGCTTAATGATCGTGTGAACGAGATCTATGCAGGAGTGAAGGGTTCATTGCTCGATCATTTCAGTTATTCAGCCAAGGTTGGCTTACAAAAGCATCGCAATATTCCATTGTTTGTAAACAATACTATTGACCAAAAAGATTTCATTGCCATATATGAACCGGAACTGAGCATACTCAATACCCATGCTGAAGCACAGTACACAGTAGGTGAACAGTTCAGTGCAAAGGCGGCTTTTGATTTTCGTTCTTTCGCCAAGCAGAAGCAGGAACTCCAGGCCTGGGGAATACTTCCACTGGAACTGAATGCCACACTTCGCTGGCAGGTAATGAAAGACCTTTACGTAAACTCCGGTTTATGGGCTTTCGATGGCGCAAAGTATATGGGCCTGAATGGTGAAAGTTATAAAGGGGAAACCGGCTTCGACCTGAATGCAGGCGTAGAATTCAAAGTAGTGAAGAATCTCAGTCTCTGGGTGCAGTTCAATAATATTCTCAATAACAATTATGAAAGATGGCACCGTTACGAGGTATTTGGATTTAATGTCCTGGGCGGTATCATCTATAGCTTCAACCAGCAATAGTGTTTTTTTATTCAGCTGAAATATTGTTGCTTCGCATAGAAATTCCGTGGAAATGATTGAAGTGCTCAAAAGCTATCTTGTTCAACATAATAACATCAGCATACCGGGGCTGGGCACCATTTACGTGGAGCGGCTGCCGGCAAGAACTGATTTTGTGAACAGGACCATACTTCCACCCGCATACCAGTACAGGTTCGATAAGTATTTTGATGCTCCTGATAAGCAATTTTTCAATTACCTGGCAGCTGAAAAAAAGATCGCTGATTTTGAAGCCATCAAATTGTATAATGAATGGGCATTGGCTTTCAGGAACAGGATCCGGGCCGAAGAAATGGTAAGCTGGGAAGGCATTGGTACATTACAGCAGGATGCTTCGGGAGAAATTTTATTTGAACCCGAAAGCCAGGAAACGGGTTATTTTTCTCCGGTAAAAGCAGAAAGAATCATCAGGACAGATGCCTCACATGCCATGCTTGTTGGAGACAAAGAAACCACCAGCGTGGAAATGACAGAGTACCTGAGTGAGCCGGCATCGGGCAGCACCAGTAAATGGCTTATTGCCGCCATAGTGATCGCCCTGGTTGCCATGCTGCTTCTTTTCTTCCGTTTTAATATTGCAGGCCTTAATATTGAAGCAACTTCCAACCAACAGAAGGTGAATACCCGCTAAAATGATCCATTACAACAATTGTCCTATCTGCGGTTCTGACAAGATCAGGCATTATTTATACGCTGTTGACCATACCGTTTCACATAAGCAGTTTGCCATTTGGTACTGCGAAAACTGCACAGGTATGTTCACACAGGATGTCCCGGATGAAAAAGAAATTGGTGAATACTATCGTTCTGAAAATTATATTTCACATAGTGATACGCAGAAAGGGCTGGTCAATTCATTATACCACCGTGTCAGGAAGATTACGCTGAAGCAGAAACAAAAACTGATCGAAAACATAAACCTGGGAACTACTAAACGCCTCCTGGATATAGGAGCGGGTACAGGTGCGTTTGCCATACATATGCAAAGAGCCGGGTGGTCGGTGAAAGGCCTGGAACCTGATGCTTCGGCAAGAAACCTGGCATTCCAGGTAAACCAGGTAAGCCTTGATCCTCCCGACCAGCTTTTCCAGTTTACCCCAGCCTCTTTTGATGTGATCACCATGTGGCATGTGCTTGAACATGTACATCAATTGCATGGCTACCTGCAGCAGGCCAGGAAAATACTGAAGAAGGGTGGTCACCTTGTGGTTGCAGTGCCCAATTATATTTCGGGCGACGCAGGTCATTACCAGCAATATTGGGCTGCATATGATGTACCCAGGCATCTTTACCATTTTTCGCCTTCCTCAATGAGGATATTGATGCAGCAGCATGGTTTTAAAATAAAAAAGATCAAACCTATGTGGTTCGACAGCTTCTATGTAAGCATGCTAAGCGAACAATACAGGACGGGCAATTCAGAACTGGTGAAAGCTGTTCAACAGGGATTTTCTTCCAATTTCTCAGCCCTGCTGAAAAAGGAAAAAGCCAGTTCCCTGGTCTACATTATAGAATCCTGAAGCCGTATTTACACATTACACTACTGTATCCTGATCTCAAAAAGCGCAGGCCATCTTTTACCGGTGACATAGATCTTTTTGCTGGCGGAGTCATAAGCGATGCCATTGAGAAAATCCATTTCAGGATTGGATGCTTCCAGTTCCTGCTGGATCTTTTTAAAGTCGAGTCTTCCCACCACAGATCCTGTAGCCGGGTCAATCTTAAGTATATAAGGCGTTTGCCATTGGTTGGCATAAATAAATCCTTCGATATATTCCAGCTCGTTCAGGTTGGGAACCGGTCCGTAATTATCGGTTACAGATAGTGTTTTCACCAGCTTTACCGAGTCTGGGGTCATATAAAAAAGATTACTGGTGCCATCACTCATGATCAGGTATTGACCATCATTGGTAATGCCCCATCCTTCAGTAGGATAATTGAATTCACCGGTTTTTTTGAAAGTTTCCGCATCATAGATGAATCCTTTTTTATTCTGCCAGGTGAGCTGGTAGATCCGGTTATTGAGAATGGTGATCCCTTCACCGAAAAATTGCTCTGCCAGGTTAACCTTTTTATCGATCTCCCCGGTTTGAAGGTTAAGCGGCCCCAGCCAGCTTGTATTGGGCATCCCTGTACTTTCCAGCAACTGCCCATTATGAACCACCAGTCCCTGTGTAAAGGATGCTGTATCGTGGGGGTATTTTTTTACTACCTGGAAAAGTATTGATGGCACTGAAGCTGAAGAATCATCCATGGAATCACTGTTTGAATCATTAGAACCACAGGAATACAAAAGGGTCAGGACAAACAAAATAACCGGGAGAAAATTTTTCATAACGATATCTATTCGTCAAAAATACCAAATAGCACCAGTTTACCGATTAGAATTGCTGATTTTAGGTTTTTGATTTTGCTGTTTCAGGATTTTTAAGTTGTTTTACGTACCAATCCTCTGATATTCCTCCCCCAAGCCTGACATTCACCCAATCATTCCCAATCCGTATGAATGCCGTCTCCATGCATTCCTATGTAGCGCCATCCACCAAAGAATGTTGCTACCATGCGGATACTGATCAGTTTTTTATTGATGTCCTTACCCTGTATAACAATGGCCCAGCGCAATTGTGCAAGTCATCATTATCTTCAACAGGAAATGATTGCCAACCCGGCATTAAAAGCAGGGTTGATAGCGCAGGAGAAATTCATCCAGCAGAAAATTAATACGCCAACTGTTATTTCCGGTGTGGAGGGTTCCAGTCCTTCCTCAACCATTATCAGGATTCCAGTAGTGTTTCATATACTGTATAATAATCCATACCAGAATATCAACGACCAGCAAATAATTTCGCAACTGAAAGTGCTTAACGAGGATTTCAGGAGAAAGAACAAGGATAATATAAACACCCCATCCATATTCAGGCAATTGGCGGCCGACTGCCAACTGGAATTTTTCCTCGCTACAAGAGATCCTTCAGGAAGGCCTACTAATGGAATTCTTCGTAAAAAAACGTCTATACAGGTTTTTGGAATGGACGACAGGATAAAGGTTTCCAAAAACGGTGGTGATGATGCCTGGGATGCGGACGAGTATCTCAATATCTGGATTGGCAACCTTGCCGGTGGACTGGTAGGTTATTCGAGCCCACTCGGTGGCCCTGCTGATAAAGACGGAGTAGTACTCCGTTTTGATGCAGTTGGTCTTGGAGGTTCGGCAAGGGCGCCATTCGACAAGGGAAGAACAGCTACCCATGAAATTGGCCACTGGCTTGGCCTGCAGCATATCTGGGGCGATGAGTTCTGTGGGAATGATATGGTTGACGATACACCCCCCCAACAATCTGCGAGCCATGGCTGCCCAACTGGTATGGTCAGCTCCTGCAATAACCAGGGCAATATGTATATGAACTTTATGGACCTTACCAATGATGAATGTATGAATATGTTCACGGTAGGTCAGCGCCAGCGTATAAGGGTGCTATTCGAACCAGGAGGACCCAGGAATGCCCTTCTTTTTTCACAGGGATTAACGGCCCCTGAATTAAGCCAGGTGCCAGGGGAACTGCCTGTTGAACAGGACCCCAAAGTGTTGGTGCTGTTTCCAAACCCGGTTTCCAATACGCTTACCATCCGGTTTCCCGGTGATCTTAGCGCACAAACGCTTTTTGTATATAATCCATCCGGACAACTGGTCAGGAAAATGCACTGCCTGGGACAAAGTATTACTATGAATGTTTCTTCCCTTCCTTCCGGCCAGTATATCATCCGAACCTTACCTTCTATGCAAATGCTAAGGTTCATTAAATCCTGAAACCTGGGATCCCCGGTTCATAGATTTTGAGTGCCTTTGGATTTTTTAATGTCTTTATCACCTATATTGTACTCATGATCAATAGAAGCCTATTGATCCATAACCTAATTATTCATCTTAATCCAAAACAATTCCTCCCTCCGGGGACAAAACCACGGCTATGAGAAAATTCCTGGTACCAACAGATTTTTCAGATACCTCCAAGAATGCAGCAAGGTATGCTGTTGAAATGGCATCTTCCATTCCTGACTCCATGATCGTACTCTACAATGCGTATGATAAGATCACTCCCGGTTCTGACGGGTCACCGCTGAGCGATGATGAAAATGACCGCAAGGTAATACTGGAACAGGCTTTGAAAAATATGGAAATAGAACTCCATACCTTATCCAATATCAAGATCGACTATGTTGCCGAAGTAGGGAGTAACCTGGTGGAGAATATGGCCCGTTATGTACGGAATTATGGTATCAGTGCGGTGATCATGGGTATCACCGGTGCAACAAGGCTTGAACAGATCTTCATTGGAAGCAACACGCTGAACTTCGTCAATGAAGCAGTTTGCCCTGTTATCATTGTTCCGCCGAATGCGAAATATAAAAAGGTGGAAAACGTGATGATGGTAAGTGATTTCAAGAATGTTGCCTCCACTACACCGGTGCAGTCGATCAAAAATATCCTTGACATCTTCATGCCTTCAGGGCTCCATATCGTGAATGTAGACAGCGAACATTATGTAGAACTAACTGATGAATACCGCCGTGAAAGAAATAAGCTGGAGACCATTTTCAAAGATTTCTCTCCAGAGTTTTCATTTATTCGCTTATACGATTTCATGGATGCGATCAGTAGTTTTGCAACCGACAGGAATATTGACCTGATCATTACCATTCCAAGAAAACATTCTTTTATCAGCAAACTGTTCAAAACCAGCCATACCAAGCGCCTGGTTTACCATAGCCATGTGCCAATACTGGCCATACATGAATAACATACCTTTTCTACATAATAACAGCCGCAAATCGCGGCTGTTTATTTTTGTTACAATTAAGCATGGTTCAAGCTTAGATGAACACGGATCATAGTAATTTTTCTTGCGGCGGCTGTACTCCTTTTAGCCGAAGATAAATGGTAGTTTGTCCACGATGGTGTGTCTGGTGTTCAAAGGTTTTTTCCAATCCTTCCAGTTTTGAAAATTTCTTGCCCATCATTTCCATTTCGCCGCTAAATGTTTCAGGCTTCATTTCCCTGATGCCGGTAATGACAAAATCATAGCTGGCCATGACATCCTTGATGGTTTGTTCTTTTGATTTATAAGATTTTTCCAGTTCTCCCCATTTGTATGGACTTGGTTTTCCTGTTGCCATAGAGGAGAGGCCATAATTGGCTTCCGCAAGATGCAGCATCTGTTCGGCAAAAGAGCGGATCTCGGGAGTAGGTTTGAATCCATAACCGTCCTCTGGCATGGCATCGAGGTATTCTTTGGTATAAGCTTTTGCTCTTTCCCAATTGGCCACCATTTTTTCTACATCTGGATTTTGAGCAAGGATGGTAGCAGGGAGCAATACGGCCATGCAAAGGCAGATGGCCCTGAAAATTTTTTTCATGTGAAGCAGTTTTGGTTAAAGAAAATGTGGTTGATAAAGAGGGTAGGTTCTAATAAGGTAATAAAAAAAAAGGAGTTGCCGAAACAACTCCTTTTAAAATATTTGTAAGGTAAACCAGTTTATTTTCTTCCCATCTGCTTGAGGAAGGATACATGCGAAGCTACCGCGTACCGTACTCGTGGATATTCAATATAAGATATACCATAATCCTGGCAGGCCTTGCGGATGATCTTGCTGATCTCGGGATAATGTATATGCGAGATCTTGGGGAACAGGTGGTGTTCGATCTGGAAATTTAATCCACCTACCAGCCATGACACCAGTTTATTGTGTGTGGCAAAGTTAGCCGTGGTTTTGATCTGGTGAATAGCCCATTCATCTTCCAGTTTACCTGTAGCTTCATCCGGCATGGGGAACGCAGTATGTTCAACCGTATGTGCCAGCTGGAATACGATGCTGATCACAAAACCTGCGAAGAAGGTAAAGATCAGGAAGCCCACCAGCCAGGGAAGGAACCCAACCATATAAATGGGAATAAGCACATAC
>JAEWIW010000036.1 GCA_023386855.1 Bacteroidota bacterium
ATATAATGGTGTGCTAAGGATGGCAATAATGCACTGACCAACTTCAGCCAAATAAATGCCGAGGCATTGTATAACAGGTGATGAGGATGAAAAAGATGCACTCCATGATCTATATGATATAAATAAGTGATGGCATCATGAGAGGAAGAAAAATTATTCTGCAGGGTGAACAGGAAAAAAGCCAGTACAGAAAAATATATCAAAACATAACTTCTGTGAAAGGAAAATCCTGTATTCATCTGCTGAACCTTTTAATAATGCAATAATCATATTCCCTGCTATCCTTTTACGATCACAGCGAACCTGTCTTTCAGTTTCAGGAACCACTTTTCGAACAAATGATAGGATGCGAGGCTGATACCTATCGACAATAATAAGGCCATGATCACTGAAAGGATGGCCACGGGAATTGACTCCTGGTTTACATTAAGCATACCTGTTACCCGCGCAACAACATACATTCCCATCAGGTGTAGACAATATAACCCGTATGTATAAACGCCAAGCTTACTCATTACTTTAAACCTTCCCATCTTGAAAAAGGAATGTTCGCTGTAGTTCTGTTCCAGGATGATCATTCCAAAAAAGAACCCTATTACAAGTCTTTCAAAAATAATCGGCACTCCACAGGTAAAGATAATATGCTTGAACAGGGCAAAAAATAAAGCGCCTATATAGATCAAAGCAATGACTGGCTTTTTCATATTGACGATAAAACTCCTGAAAGGATTTTCGTAGGAAGAAAGGTAAGCAAAGAGTCCACCCAATGCCATATCTCCAATAACAGAGAAGGTATGGAAATATCGAACGGCATGAACGGTTTCAGCACTGCCGGTATAAAAGGAACGAAATACCAGGGATCCCAACATGATGGCGGGAAAAACAAACTTGTATTTTCTCAGGGGAACAATCGCCAGTATCAGTGGCCAGGTAAGGTAAAACTGTTCTTCCACTGCAACTGACCATAATACCGATAACATCAGTGCATCGGGGAAATCGGGCCAGATATTCATGAAATCAAAATTAGCCGCGAAAAGAACGTAGTACAATGGATTGGCCGATTCAACATAAGCCTCTCCACTCATGCTTTTTATCATTGGAAAAATGACAAAGCTGATGAGAATACACATATAGTACAGGGGCCAGATCCGCAATATTCGCCTGACATAAAAATTCCCCACATTTATTTTACCCTTAATCTCCTTTTCCCTGATCAGCAGCAAGGTGATTAGAAAGCCGCTCAATACAAAGAAGAAGTTCACTCCTAGGTTACCATGGCCGAATAAAAATTTTATTGCCTTATAAAATCCTGGGGAGGATTCTTTAAGATAGGCAAAGAAGGACATATAGCTGTGGTACAGGAACACAACAAAGAAGGAAATGAACCTAAGACCATCAAGATTTGGAAAGAATAATTTTGCTTTCGAAGTTGAAGGGGCTGTTTCCACTGCCATTGTCATGGTTGATGTTTTTTCGAGGGTACGATCTTCGGTGTTATTCATTAGTACTTTCTGCTACCAGTTTATATTTATTGTTTACCCTGAATTTTAGAGGCTGACTTACCGGCACGCGTTCTTTCTTCCTGAAAGTATACAGCCACCAGGCGCCCATACGGTTGGTTATATTAAAGAACATGATGGGAAGCGAGATACCAAGGATCAATGCAAATATCATGATCACTGGTACACTATCAATATGCAATACTCTTACGAAGAATATCCTTGTAAAGGCTGTGATCATCAGGTGCATCACGTAAATGTACAAGGAATGAAAACCGATCACCCTCAGGATCTTCACCGCTTCAAGCCTTTCCAGTATGAATGCAAGATTGGCAATGAAGGCAGCACCTACCAGGGCGGCGATGGCATACAATACCGGCATATGGTACTGAACAAAATAATCATCTTTCTCGGCAAGGTTAATAAGGGTGAACTGGTGCTGAATCAACAGGAATACAGGAAGGATCACCAGCATGGTATAACCCGAGCTCAACCATTTATAATTTTTGGTATTCAGGATGAAATCAGCGATCAGGTCGCCAATAGCAAAGAACATATAAAAGAACATGACATCGAAAAGAAAGCCGGTTTCCACCTTATCATGGATCCATGAGGCGAAAGCAAAAAGTATCATACCCAGCAGAACCTGCATCCAGGCTTTGAATTTAAGTTTGATCTTCACAATGGCATAGAGCGCTCCTACAAAGAAAAGTGCATTAAGGTACCAGAACTGCTCAATCCGGCGTGGAAAAATGATCAGGTTAAGGTAGTCCATGGGAACACGTTCGGCATGGACATAATCCGCAAACAGGAGTTGCAGGCTGATATGAATGGAACCCCAAACCAGCAAAGGATAAAAAATGGTAGAAAATCTTTTCTGGATGTATTCGCTGATCCCTTTTTTCTTAAGGCTGAAATGAACAAAGAGTCCCGACACCATAAAGAATAAGGGCATACGGAAACTGAAGAAAAAGATGTTGGTGTACTTAAGAAAATGATAGCTGTTTGCTCCTTCTCCTACATTTACCAGCCCCTCAAAAATATGCCTGTAACATACCAGGATGATGGTTATCCCTCTCACATAATCTATCCAGGGATACCGGCTAGTGCCCAGTATATACCTGGAATTAAATAGGTAATTATTCATACAACGGTTTCAGGTCAATGGTCAATTGGTCACAATTTGAGAAAAAAAATCCGGGAAACACAGGGTTCCCCGGATTTTAAAGTGTGCCTCGGGGCACTATTTAGTGGTTTTTACCATTTTAGAAGATTGAACAGTTTTGCCATTTACAGTCAGGTTGATCATATAAAGACCTGGTGCCTGGATGGATGCTGCTGTATTCACCCTAAGGGCATTGAATCCAGGAGGCAGTTGTCCATATTGTTTTCTCATCACCATTCTTCCTCCCATATCAAAGATCTCAACACTAACCTGGTCGGAAGCGCTCTGGTTGAAGAAGTCAATATTCACCTGTTCGTTGAATGGATTCGGGTAAGTTCGGGTGGTAATATCCGCCCTCCTGTTCTGGGCTTCCCTGGCCTGTTGTACCATTGGAGCTTGTGGAGGAGGAGGTGCAGCATTCACCACTACGCCACCTTCTTCATCATTATAAGCCATGATCACCATACCTGCATTGAATCCATAACTGGCGATCTCAGTTGTTGAGAAGGTTGCGAGCACCTCGCCATTTTCATCAGGAACAACATCGCTGATGTAAACGATCTTGGTTGAATTTTCCCATGAATTGAGGTATACCGTGCGATCGCCGATAGTATAGGTAGCGGTATAGTTACCCTTATACCAGCCATTGGCACTTGAACTTCCAAAGAAGCCGATACGGTATCTCTTCGAATGGTTCAGGCCGGAAACCCTAACGGTTGACAATTGCGTATTATCAAGCCAGAAGTTAGCCTGCAACACGTTATCCGGAGCAATACCTGAATTATTACCGGTAATTTTTCCGGCATTGAATTCACCGTTAAAGGTTTTTTCAATGGCCAGCGTGATACCAGTATTATTGCCACTTTGGTCAAGCATACCAGGGAATACCTGCGGTTCATTTGGCAAGGTTGCCAGGTTATTCCATGGTGAAGGTCCGTCGGCCACCTGGTAATTGAAGTTCACATACACTATTGACTGCGGTGTAATTGTCCTGACCTTATTACTGTATTCTGAATTGGTAGATCCGCTTCTTGCCCTAACCCTGTACCAGTACTGGGTATTGGGAGAAAGTCCATTATCCGTGAACTCGTTCGTGTAAGAAGGAAGGCTCCATGATACCAGGCTATTGGTAAAGCTGGAATCCAGTGCCCGCTGCAGTTCAAATCCATCCTGCAGGTTCTCATTGGATGAGCGGTCGGACCAGCTCAGTTTAGCCGTGGTTTTATTCACGGGTTCAACATAAAGGTTTGAAGGATTCAATAAACTGATAGCGGGATTGAATTCTTCCAGCGCCACTGCATTAAGGTATCCTGCAGTTCCTGCACCGATTCTTTCAATATTCACCAATATCATGTTATTGGCATCAGGAACCAATCCATTCAGGTTGGCGGTCTTATAGGCATTATACCTTGAATCAACCGTATCTTTTTCCGTTCCGCTGCTGTAAACACTGTAAGATTCAACACCTTCATTCATTGCACCTACAAAAACGATATTATAACGCATGGAAGGATTGAGCTTCTCAAACTGCAACTGCATCACATTGGTGGTAGTATTAACCACGCCACTTTCCAGCACCGCATCGGGGTACACTCCTGTATTGTTACCGGTGATCATTCCCAGGTCGGTTGTAGTGGTCCATTTTGTCAATGACCTTATCGTAAACCCGGTATTGATTCCTTTTTCATCGAGGAGGTTGGTTTTGGATGAATTCGCTGCTCTTGATCCGGTCCAGTTATTCCATGGTGCAGGTGCGGTTTTGCTGGTCGATCCCAGGTTTACAAACACTGACCTGGTGAATTTATCCGCCACTGAAATGGTCATCTGGCTGGTACTGTAAGCACCTTTATCATCCTGCACTTTAACCGTAAGGGTAAACCATCCAACATTATCAACGGTTGGATTGGCGGATAACCTGTACTGGTTATTACCCATGCTTTGCAGTTCAACAAAGGAAGGTTTATTGACAATGGAAACTGTCAGTACTTCATCCGGATCGTCGCTTACTTCAAAATCTTCATCTGCCGAACCATCCGTTTTCACGAACAGGTTATCGAGGCCAATGATCTGCGGAATATTATTTCTGGTGATCACTTCTACCGTATCACTGGATTCACCCTGCCCGTTTTCGTTGATACCAGCGACATAATAATAATAAGTGGTGTACGGTTCTATACTCTTATCGAGATAACTGGAGCTATCCTTATAAGAACCATTGGTATTTACAAAACTATAGGTTCCGGTCCGGGTTTTTGAACGATACACCTTATAGTTGGTTTCGTTATAAGCCCTGTCGGTCCAGTAAAGTTGCACACCAAGGTTTTCATATGCGATGGCATTCAGATCAAGCGGTTTAGCAGGTTTTGTACCATCATCATACTTGGTATTGATCACCAGTGCATTCAGCATACCACCATAGTTGGTATTAGCATCCCCGATCATGGTTACCAGCACTTCACCTGATGTGTTAGGAACAAGGTCGTACAGCGTATCCGTCAGGCGAACATTCCGGTAATAAGGAATGCTTGCAGTCTGGTTTCCATTCCTGAACCTCACTTGTGAAGTGGTTGTACCGCAGGATGCACAATTATAACCGGCAAAGAATACAAAGTCATACTTACGATCCGTTTTCAGTCCTTTCACTTTCAACACAACGGTATCCGACTTATTGTTACCTGTAAAGAATCCCCAGTTCATCTGGTCGAGCAGGATATTATCAGGATAAGCTCCTGAATTATCACCCGTGAGTGCACTGGTTTGTGAAGCACTGTAAGTACCACTTACTACTTCTACACCTATAGTGGTAGGTTCGCCAATAGAGGTCAGCAGGTTATTCAAATTGATCCTTGGAGCAGGTAAACTGGTTGTACCATCGGTTTGCATCTGGATATCGTTCCATCCGTTTACATCGCCCGTGAAGAGACGGAAATTAGCCTGGATTTTTTCATTAGGATCTTTTTCGACTACAGTGATCACCACATCCCTGCTGGTCCAGGCACCAAATCCATCATCTACAATAACAGTGGCTGTATAATCACCTGAGCTGGCATATCCTGGTTTCACTCTTAATTTGGCATTGCCATTACCCTGGTCGAGGATGCTTACAAAAGATGGAAGGTTTTTACCGAACCATGTGAGGTAATCATTACCCTCCGCATCATTTGCCTGAACGTCTACATCAATTGAAGCGCCCTCATTGATAACGATATTATCAATCTGTGACATCACCGGAACAGCGTTATCATCAACAACCATGGTGAAGGTTGTAGTATCCTTACCCAGGTTGCCATCATTCACAATAACACTCATGGTATAAGCACCCTGGTTTGAAATTCTAGGCTTGAACACCAGGTTTATATTACCATTGCTGATGTTCTGGATGGTTGCAAAAGAAGGCATGTTCTTAACAGTGAAAGTGAGTATATCACCATCCACATCCGTTGCATTCACCGGCAAACTGAAGCTGGTACTGAACTTCATGGTGAAGTCGCTCAGGTCCTTGATCACCGGCAGGGTATTGAGTGTCCTGGCATTGATGACAGATGTATAGGCTGAAGCACTTCCTACGCCTGTTGCCCTTACTTTATAATAATAAGTGATGTTGGCAAATAGTGCATTATCAGCATATGTAATTTTACCACCCTCGGCAGGAGAAAGAATAGCGATCTTCCTGAAATTATTCTGGTCGCCAACCGAACGCCAGATCTCGAATCCTGTTTCATCGGATGACATATCATCAAATTCAAGCTGGATAGCATCTACGCCCAACACAGTTCCCTTGAGATTTTGCGGGGCAGCAGGTGCAGGTGGTGGCACATCAGTTTTGGCATTGGCCGGCCCAATGAAAACCGAATTACCTGAACCGGAAACGGATCTTATTTTATAATAATAAGTAGTGGATGCATTTAAACCTGTATCGGCAAAGTCAACCGTATTATTTAAAACTGTTCCTACAGGAACAAACCCGGTAGTTGAACTTGTTGAGCGGGTGATCTCGAAACCTGTTTCATCATTTCCCTCGTCATTCCAGTGGAGGTTGATGCGGTCATATCCTGCTGATGTTGCAGTCAATCCCGATGGAGTGGCTGGAGCTGCGAATGTGCCTGCCTTGCTTAAGGCGAAATATCCTTTTGGAATCCTTTCCCTGGTAATTCCTGCAGCAGTATTAGACCACCATGCTTCCATTGTTTCACCGCCTGTTTTTTCAAAGAAAGTAACAATGATGGAATGATATCCTTGTGGAAGCGTAATTGTTCCGGTCTTGAATTGCGGGCCATGTGTATTGTCATTATTCACCAAAGCCGAAGCATTTTTGGAATAGGTAGTATTGATATAGAGTTTGCTTCCATCATCACTGTTGGTTTCGAAGGTATATGTACCGGCAACAGGTATATAAATATATCCCTGCCAATAGATAGCATAATTATCGGCCTGTGTTCTTATGGTGGGGCCAGTGTTGATGGTATCCGTTACTCCTGTTTTGGAAGGAGTAAGGCTATTGAAATCGGGAAGGCTTGAATATGCCCCGTTATAATATTTATAATTCAATCCCTGGTTATGGGTATAACCGATCACCTGGTTACTTGGAGCAGAAATATTTCCTGCAGCATCAATCGCTTTTACCGTGAAGATGTAGCTTTTATTTCCATCCAGTCCAAATACGGTTGCTGAATTTGTTTTGGTGCTATACAGCTTCACATTATCGACGAAGATATCATAACGCACCACCCCAACATTATCGGTTGCAGGATTCCATTGAAGGCTTACCCCGCTGATACTGCTACCACGATATAAAAGATTGGTAGGTGCTGAAGGAGCGATCTTATCCGCGATGGTGGTTGCCGATGCCTCGTTGCTTCTTGCTGCGGCACCATAATTATTCACCGCCCGAACGATATAATAATATTTCGCATTGGAAGGAAGATTCTGATCAGTATACGTTACCACATCAGGAGCGGTAATATAAATGAGTGTATATGGCCCGCCTTCCACTGTTGAACGGTATATTTCAAATCCTGTTTCATTACTGCCAGCATTTGGATTTTCGTTCCAGTCGATCTGGATGGCCGTTTGCGATACTGCAAATGCGGTAAGATTTTTTGCAGGCTCGGGCTTAGGTGTTCCCGCTGCAGACACTACTTTATATACTGGCGAGAACTCTGTTCCACAACCAAATTCTTCCTTAACCCTTGCTTTATAATCTCCAATAGGAGCACTGAAAGTTTGCTCATTGGTGATCAGTGCATTGTTTGAGGCATTATACCATTCATAAACCGCGTAACCATCCGGAAGTGTCAAAGGCACACTGGTACTGCCATCCGGAGCAGGCAGCACTTTACTTCTCATACCATCAATGGCGATGGGCGGAGTTTGTGTTACGGTTTTGGGTTTGATCACCGCAGGAATAGGCGACCATACTGAAAATTCAGAAGTTGCTTTTCTTTTGAACCTGACACGGTAGGTACCAAAATCCTTTACCACCATTTCATTTCCCGTAAAGGAAGTGATGGAGGTTCCATCCACGATAGTGTTCACACCATTCACTCTTTTTGCGATCAGCACCCCATCTTTTTCCCACTCATATGCATAGAAACTTGGAGCTATACCGATTTTGGCGCTCACTGCGCTGTCGGGACAAAACTCGTTACGCTGGAAAAACACCAGCGGGTTTGCTTTATGCATCGCATTCATGAAAGGAACAAAATCAGGCTCCGCCCAGAAAGTATTCCATACGGCATGACCCAGTGTAGGATACAAAGTGTAACGGATATTGGCGCCCTGTGCTTTAATATTATTATAGGTGTACTGGGCAGTGGAAGGAGGAGGATTGGTGTCCTTTCCACCAGTTGCAAACCAGATGGGGATATGTACATACTCAGGGTAATCATAGAAACTTCCCGGCACTGCAGAAGAAGGTGCTACAGCCGCAGCCCTCAGGTAATGGTATTGAGCATAGTTCCATGCAGCACGACCACCGGCTGATAATCCAAAAACAAACAGCCTGTCGGGATCTGCCCTTACATACTTTGTTAGGGAATCCAGGATATTATTCATGATAGTAAACCGTGAATTACTGGGCGAACCCCACTGGCCCCAGCATCCATCGGTATCAACAGCCTGCGGGTAAAGCAGGAAACCATCGAACTGGTTATTATCAACACGGTCACGGAAGAGCTTTCCTCCATGCACCAGTTGCTTTTCATTATTATAGAATCCATTATTGGCCGGGCAACCGAATTCACCGGCACCATGAAAGAACAGGGCAACAGGGTATTTCTTACCCGCACTGTCAGGATTCTGGTAGCTCTTAGGAAATTTCAAACGGAAAGGCATCATGGTGTTGCCGATCTTGATGAAATAAGCCTTGTAGGAAGTAACATCATAAGAACCTCCACCGGTACTGATACCATTGGAGGGCGTGGATACCCACTTCTGCAAACCATTGATCGTGGTATTGGGCTTCTGTGCTGATCCCAGTTCCGCATTGGCATTATACCTTACCAGGGGATCATTGGGATCAAAAACGTTCTGCGAAAATGCAGTGGCAATAAAAAGAAAGCATGTGGTGACTAGAAGTAATAATCTCTTCATAAAAGACAATTAATGTAGGGTTAAGCAACATAAGACTAAGCCTTAATGGTCTTTTAAGAGGATATCAATATTGAATAAATAGGAATGAAGAGGACTATTGGAGGAATTGCACCGGCGTTTTCAGAAGTATTAAATAGGGTTTGGTCGTCTTCAGGGATTATCGGAGCGGAGATTGCCAAAAGTAGCAATTATTCCGAAAAGTTGAAATAATTTGCCGTAATACAAAATAATTGTTCCATTTTTTTCTGAACATCCATGTCAATTTCCCCGATCATTATATTATATGTATTCTGGATTTCAATTTTTATTCTTGCCTGGTGCTATTTCGGGTATGGATTACTGATAGGCCTGGTGAATAAATTATGGAGGAAGAAAACTATACAAGGCTTAAACCACGAGAACCTTCCTACCGTAGCAATTTTGATCGCAGCCTACAATGAAGAGGCCTGTATTGAAAAAAAACTGTTTAATTCCCTTTCTCTGCATTACCCCAGGGGGCGGCTCATTTTACATGTGATCACCGATGGATCGACCGATAAAACACCTTTACTGGCTAGGGCCATCCAAGGGATAACAGTTCATCATAATGAAACCCGGGCCGGGAAGATAGCAGCCTTACAGCGGATCATTCCAGCAATTAATGAGGAAATCCTGGTTTTCACAGATGCCAACTGCCTGCTTAACCAGGATGCCCTCCTGAATTTGACCTGTCATTTTAACGATCCCTCTGTGGGAGCAGTTACCGGAGAAAAGAAGATTCTCAGTTCCCCCGGATCACTGGAATCAACAGAGGGTTTATACTGGAAATATGAATCATGGCTAAAGATGGAAGACTCGAGGTTCAATACCATTGTAGGTGCGGCAGGAGAGCTGTTTGCCATCAGGAGGAACCTATATAATTATTTGCCCAACGACACACTGCTGGATGATTTCATGCAATCGATGCTGGTAAGTATTGGTGGAAGTAAAGTGGTGTATGAACCGGGCGCAATGGCCCATGAACCTGCATCTTCTTCCATCAAAGATGAATTTGAAAGAAAGACCAGGATTTCGGCCGGCGGGTTTCAATCCATGAAAAGATTGTCTGGATACAGACAACTTTGGAGCAGGCCCTTACTGGTGTTCCAGTTTTTATCACACCGTGTTCTTCGTTGGACCCTCTGCCCCATCGCGCTGCCGGTTTTATTTATATCAAGCTTCTGCCTAATGATCAACCCCGGAAATATTATATTATATACCATTGCCTTTTATGCACAAGTCTTTTTTTACCTGCTTGCCTTAACAGCACTTATCATGAACCTTTTTAAAAGCCAGGTTGCCTGTCCTATCTTAAAAGTTCCATTTTATTTTACGATGATGAACGCCGCCGTTTATAAAGGGTTCTGGAGATTCCTAAGGGGAAACCAGACCGAGTTGTGGAAAAAAGCCCACAGAAACAGCAGTATGACCCAAAGAGTGGAACAAAGCGGGCAGGTGATGTAATAAAAAGATTCATTAAAACAAACTTTGTTTATTAAAATTTGTTCCTATTTTTACCTCGAGCTTATCTCATTCTCCTTTGAAAACTCCGGTTAAGATTCTACATTATTAGCTTTTCACTCTGCCACGCATCCTTGGAAATTCCTGCTACTAACGTTGATCCACTGTATCCCGGCAACAATTTTGTTGTTTAATCCTTTTTTTAGTCCCAATACCTCGTGCAGGAACTGTTCATCACTTAATGAATTTGTGACCCTAATTGTATTTGAAAATGAAGAAAAAAGTACTTATTATCGAAAGCAGCAATTCGATCAGGTTTTTATTGGAAACAGTCCTGGAGGCAGATTTCGAGGTTTTTTCAGCAGAAGATGGCGCAATCG
>JAEWIW010000069.1 GCA_023386855.1 Bacteroidota bacterium
GGTAATGACAAACCCGATATCCGCTTTGATATGCAGCTTCTTAATATCAAATCCCCCATTCTTCACAATGGACAGTTGGAGGCAGATGGAAAGCTGGTGAATGGAAGCGGCTTCGGCGTATTCGAAAATGCGGAGACGGTGCTGGCGATCGCTGTTCCGGGAGCTGCAGAATATACACGCAAGCAAACCGATGAACTTACCGACTGGGTGAAAAGACCACAGATCGGCATGCAGGGACTGGTATTCATCAAATGCAATGCAGATGGAACATACAAGAGCAGTGTAGATAAATTTTTCAATGAAGAAAAATTAAAAGCCATCGCCGATGCGTGTAAAGCCCAACCGGGCGACCTTGTTCTTATCCTTGCAGGTACAGAAGAAAGGACCAGGAAAGCCATCAGTGAATTAAGACTTGAAATGGGCCAGCGGCTTGGGATGAGGAAAAAAGATGAGTTTAAATTATTATGGGTGATGGACTTCCCATTGTTTGAATACGCCGAAGATGAAAACCGTTGGGTAGCCCGCCACCATCCTTTCACCTCTCCAAAGCCGGAACATATTGAAGTAATGATCGAGAACGACCCGGTGATACGTGATGCAGCCCATTATCTCCAGCATCCTTATGCGAATATCAAGGCGAATGCTTATGACATGGTGCTGAATGGAAACGAGATCGGGGGCGGATCGATCAGGATCTATCAACGTGACCTGCAGGAAAAAATGTTTACCGCATTGGGCATGAGCAAGGAAGAGTCGCTTCATAAGTTTGGTTTCCTTCTTGGCGCATTTGAATATGGTGCACCACCTCATGGCGGTATAGCATTTGGCTTCGACAGGCTTTGCGCTATTATGGGAGGAAGTGAAAGCATCCGTGACTTCATTGCTTTCCCCAAGAATAACAGCGGCCGTGATGTAATGTTAGATGCGCCAGGCGAAATAGACGAGAAGCAATTTGATGAATTGCAGATCAGGCTTGACCTGAAAAGTTAGAACCTTTAATGAAGCATGCCTGCGGCAATCAACCTGCAGGCATGCATAAATATATTGCAATGCGTGCACCCCTTGCAGAAAGAATGCGTCCAAAGAAACTGGAAGACCTTGCAGGCCAGGAGCATCTTGCAGGGGATGGTAGCATACTGAGACGTTCGATCGAACAGGGAAAGGTTCCTTCCATGATCCTTTGGGGCCCTCCCGGAACAGGTAAGACCACCATCGCCAATATCATTGCCCATACTTTAAAAGTTCCATTCTATACCTTAAGCGCCATCAGCTCCGGCGTTAAGGAAGTGCGCCAGGTCATTGATGAAGCAAAGCATGCCGACAGGGCCATACTATTTATTGATGAGATCCATCGATTCAATAAAGGCCAGCAGGATGCCTTGCTGGGGGCAGTTGAAAAAGGGATCATCACACTGATAGGGGCCACCACTGAGAATCCTTCTTTTGAAGTCAACAGCGCCTTGCTCAGCCGATGCCAGGTTTATGTGCTTAAACCGCTGACAGAACAGAACATGCTGCAACTGGTGCAGAAAGCCATTAGCGATGATGAAGAACTTTCAAAGCTTCATATTGAATTAAAAGAAACGGATGCACTGTTTACCATTCCCGGTGGTGATGCAAGAAAATTGTTGAACCTGCTGGAATTGGTGGTGGATACTTTAAAAGAAGAAGAAAAGGAAATCATCATTACTGATGAAATAGTGATTGGCATTGCACAGCAGCGGATCGCCATCTATGACAAATCGGGTGAGCAGCATTATGATATCATTTCCGCTTTTATCAAGTCGATGAGAGGAAGCGATCCCAATGGCGCAATCTACTGGCTGGCCAGGATGATCGAAGGAGGAGAAGATGTAAAGTTCATTGCAAGAAGAATGGTCATCTTTGCCAGTGAAGATATCGGTAATGCCAATCCTACCGCGATAGTGCTTGCCAATAGCTGCTTTGATGCGGTGAATAAAATCGGTTACCCCGAAGCGAGGATCATTCTTGCGCAATGCGCTACCTACCTGGCTTCTTCATATAAAAGCAATGCATCTTATATGTCGATCGAAGACGCGATCGCTAAAGTGCGGTCGGAAGGCGATCTCCCGGTGCCCCTTCACATCAGGAATGCACCAACAGGATTGATGAAGAAACTCGATTATGGCAAAGGATATAAGTATGCGCACAGTTATGAACGCAATTTTTCCGAGCAGGAATATCTGCCTGATCAACTCAGCGGAACAAAATTCTATGACCCGGGTAAAAATCCACGTGAAGAAGAACTTAGAAAATACTTAAGAAATTTATGGAAAGATAAATACGGGTATTAGACTTAATGAAACAAATAATACAGGTATTAAAACTGACGAAAGATAAAAAACCGATATAAATCAAAAAGAAATATAACGGGTATTAAACAAAATGGAACCAGATTGGTTCCATTTTTGCTGTTAAAAAGCTCGAATCCGTGCGGGATTCAATAAGTCCAGAAGCAAACGCAGGGAGTGATTAATAAAATCTTTTACTATATAGGGTACTTAGAAAATATAGGGAACGGATCAACGGTTCGACTCAACCGGATATCAGATTCTACTAATTTCCCTGCTGCTTACTGGTTTAGAATTTAGGGTCAGACTCTTGTATTTAGTATTTTGTATTTCGTATTTTGTATTCCGTATTCCGTTTTCCGTATTCCATCAATGCACCAACACATTTCCCGCTTCAATACGTTCATCATCACTGAAAACTTCAAAAGTATAGGTTCCTTTCTCCAAGGTATCCACCATGGTAGTTTGCGTATGCAAAACGTTTGCACGTTTCACCAGCTTTCCAGAAACATCAAAAAGGAAGAACTGGTACACTTTACCTTTTACACCAGATGCATTGAAAAATAAACCCCTGCCATCAACATCAGGGTAGATCCTGATTTTATGCTTTCGGCTTTCCCTGTTCTTCACCACTACAATCGGATCGTCAAGCCGCCTGCTTTGAGCATGTGTTCCATGGGATAAGGTCATCAGGGAACTAACGAGCATGCTTCCACGCAAAACAAATTTAATAAATCCTCCTGATAAAGTCATCTGCATAAATCTGGGTTTTAAGTTGTTCCGGGAAATAGTTTATGAAGCGTAAAAGGTGTAAAATTCCTGCATTCATCCACTGGTTTCATTAAAAATAAACAGGACATTTAGTGGAGTTGTTCCACCTGCTACTTCCACCACCCAGTCTGAATCCCAGCTTGATCGATGCAGTATAATAAGAATCATTCAGGTTTGGATTTCCTCTCTTATCACCTGCACCAAAAACACGGCTCAATGGTGTTCCTGTTTTATTGGCCATTCTCTCCGCTACCTGCGCCTGGGCAGGAGGAAGGTACTGGTAAAATAAAGTTGGATCAATATACCTTGTACTTACATCATCAATATAATCGGTAAAGGTTTGCCTGTGCAATAATTCAAAACTTAAGCTGAAGGTTTCATTAACATGGTACTTGATACCGGCTCCCATGGGTATGTTTGCAGAGGTAAGCTTATATTCCTGGCGGTCGGGGAATTCAGGGAATCCCTGGCCTTCGGTATGCAATGGTTTCAATTCAACCCATTGACCTGTTACAGGATCTTTACCTTTTGGATTGAACTTGAAGAAACCCACACCCAACACTACGTATGGACGAAGCTTATGGTAAACATCAGCGGGGTCATATTCTAAAAATACAGTAGGATAAATTTCAGCCATCAACAAGCCTTCAACAAGCTTTGAACGGAAGTTGGAATTCCTGATCTTACGGTATTCTTCCCATCCACCCTTTCCTTTGATGATGGCATCATCACCCTCCAGTGTACCATAGTTCAATGCAGCGCGAAAGCCAAGCCATTCATTAGGATGATAAGCAAAATAACCACCAATGGTCATCTTGGTCATCTGGAAGTTATTGTCTTTAAGGAACCTTGTTCCTTTTCCAACATTACCACCCAGGTCGCCCAAAAAGTTGGAGGGTCCTACAGTTATACCGGCTTCAGAGAAGGAAGCGGATTCACTTAACTGCGAATAAGAAGAAACATGTAGTAATAGCAGAAGCGCAGCAACACCACACCTCAAAACAGAAATGGGTAAATTCTGTTTCATGAATATTAGATTTTAATTCTTCAAAGGATAACGAACACACGGATCAAGGTCGCAGCTTATAAACGCAGGAATTGCTGTTTTTGTGTGCGGGAGTCAAAATTATTTTTAAAAGGCGGCTGGTTCATCAGCTCAAACCCTCTGCAGCAGCGGGCTTCAACCGCATCTGTATATGCGGAATTTCATCTTCGGGGTATACATCCCCTTCTTCGGCAAAACCCAAAGAGCGGTAAAATTCAAGCAGGTAATATTGTGCGCTGATCACGATATCCTGCATACCGTATATTTCCCATGCATTACCTATCGATCTTTGCATCAGCTCTCTCCCGATCCCTGTTCCCCTTACGGAAGGTGAACTTACAACCCTGCCGATCGAAACTTCCTTGTAAGAAATCCCTGGTGGTACAAGCCTGGTATAAGCCACCAGTTGATCATTCTTCCATCCCATCATATGATGGCAATGCAGGTCCTTTCCATCAGCATCAAGGTAAATGCATTGTTGCTCCACAACAAAAACTTCATCCCTTAACTGCAGGATGGCATATAATTCTTTATTGGTCAGTTCATCAAATGATTTGCAGCTCCATTGCATCATGTACGCGAAGATAATTCCATTCGTAAAAATCTTCCGGTATGACTCTCTTCCATTTCAGCGAGCCCCTCGGGTGTTCCTTCAAACAAGATCCTTCCACCTGCATCACCACCCTCAGGTCCAAGATCAATTACATGATCAGCAACTTTTATTACATCAAGGTTATGTTCGATTACTAATACCGAATTACCACGATCAACAAGCTTATTGATCACATTGATAAGATGCTGGATATCCTGGAAATGCAGCCCTGTAGTAGGTTCATCCAGTATATAAAAGGTTTTTCCTGTATCCTTCTTTCCCAGTTCGGTACTGAGCTTGACACGCTGTGCTTCGCCCCCACTGAGGGTTACAGCCGATTGCCCCAGCGTGATATATCCCAGCCCCACTTCCTGGAGCACTTTAATTTTCCTGTATATAAATGGAACAGCCTGGAAAAACTCCACCGCCTCATCAACCGTCATATCCAGCACATCACTGATGGATTTACCCTTATACCTTATTTCAAGGGTTTCCCGGTTATACCTTTTACCATTGCACTTTTCACAATGCACGTATACATCAGGAAGAAAATTCATTTCAATCACACGCATACCACCGCCTTCACAAACATCGCACCTTCCGGTTTTTACATTGAAAGAAAACCTACCCGCATTGTATCCCCTGATCTTGGCCTCAGGTACCGAGGCAAATAACGTACGGATATCAGTAAAGAATCCGCAGTAAGTTGCAGGATTACTCCTGGGCGTTCTTCCAATGGGCGACTGGTCGATCTCTATTACCTTATCAATATGATCAAGCCCCTTGATGCTTTTATATTTCATCGGGTTTACCCTTGAACCATAAGCATGTTCACTGAGCAAGGGATATAGCGTTTCAGTAATCAGTGTTGATTTACCACTTCCACTTACACCCGTTACAACGATCAGTTTACCCAGTGGAAATTTCACGTTCACCTGCCTGAGGTTATTTCCTTCGGCTCCTTTCAATTCAATGAATTTTCCATTGCCTTTTCTTCTTTCTGTTGGAACCGGGATAAGCTTTTCACCAAACAGGAATTTTGATGTTTCACTGTTGCTGTCATAAATATTTTTAGGATCACCTGCAGCCACTACCCTGCCCCCATGTTTACCTGCAAGCGGACCGATATCAACAAGATAATCTGCAGCAAGCATGATGTCCTTATCGTGTTCCACCACAAGCACACTGTTGCCGATATCCCGCAGGTTTTGCAGTGCCTGGATCAGCCGGTGGTTATCGCGCTGGTGTAAACCAATGCTGGGCTCATCAAGGATATAGGTGATGCCCTGCAGTTGTGAACCTATCTGCGTTGCAAGACGGATACGCTGTGATTCGCCACCGGAAAGGGTTTTGGAAGGCCTGTTCAACGTGAGATAGGTAAGCCCGACATCGAGCAGGAACTGGAGCCTTTCCCTGATCTCTTTCAATACATCCTTTGCAATGGTCTTCTGTTTCTCGCTGATCCTTTCTTCAAGATCATACATCCATGCTGCGAGTTTATCAAGATTCATTTCAGCGAGCTCTGAAATGTTTTTCTGGTCTACTTTAAACCAAAGGCTTTCCTGCTTCAGCCTTGCTCCCTTACAAACAGGGCATGCACTAAGTTCCATGAACTGTTCCACCCATTCCCGCAATGATTCACTGGTACTACCTGCAAACCATCTTTTAAGTTGAGGGATCAGTCCTTCATATTCTGTTGCATATACACTGTTGGGTTCAGTGATATCTTCAAATCCTGATTCAGTTTCAAGAGGTCCTTCTTCATTTCCATATAAAATAAGATTGATGGCTTTTGCCGAAAGATTCCTGATCGGCTTCTTCATATCAATCTTATTTTTTTTGGCAAGTTGTTGCACCTGCTTGAATACGTATGCTTCACGCTGTTCACCAAGGGGCGCAAAGCCTCCTTCATTGATCGACAATTCAGGGTCGGGCATGATGGCATCCATGCTTACCTGGTACACCGATCCAAGTCCCTTGCAATGCGGGCATGCACCATAGGGTGAGTTGAATGAAAATGAATTGGGGGAAGGTTCTTCATAGCTGATGCCGGTATCTTCACACATCAGTTGTTTACTGTACTGCACCAGCTTATCCGGTTCATGCACCAGCAGGAACATCAGGTCCTTTCCTACCTGCATGGCTTTCTGTATGCTCTGGCTCAACCGTACTTTCATATCATCATTCACTACAAGCCTGTCGATCACCACTTCAATATCATGGATCTTGTACCGGTCGACCTGCATCTTGGGAACAAGATCTTTCACTTCACCATCAACACGAACCTTTACATAACCACGCTTGCGGGTATCTTCAAACAATTCACGGTAATGACCTTTTCTACCGCGAACAAGCGGAGCAAGCACAGAGATCTTCTTGCCTTTGAATTTCTGGAAAATATTCTGCACGATCTCTTCTTCACTGAACTTCACCATCTTCTTGCCGGTGTTATAACTATAGGCTTCACCAATGCGTGCATAAAGTAACCGGAAGAAATCATAGATCTCTGTAATGGTGCCTACCGTTGAACGCGGGTTCCTGTTGGTGGTTTTCTGTTCAATGGAGATCACCGGCGACAAACCAGTGATCTTATCAACATCAGGTCGTTCCATATCGCCAATGAACTGCCGTGCATAGGCCGAAAAGCTTTCCATGTAACGACGCTGCCCTTCATTATAGATGGTATCAAAAGCAAGGGATGATTTACCACTGCCACTGACACCTGTAAATACTACAAGCTTATTTTTTGGAATGCGCAGGTCTATGTTCTTGAGATTATGTTCCCTTGCACCAAATACCTCGATATATTCTTCCCCATTTACCTGTTCAGCGGCTTTCACTTCGGCCCTTTCTTTGACCTCCTTCGCTGTACTTTTCTTCCGGTTAGCAGACCCGGAATCACCCTTTGCTTTAGCCATAAGGTGCAATTTAAAAAGAAAGCCCTGAACAGCGGCGGGAATTGCCCGTACAGGAACCGTTATTTTAAAAACAGCGTTTTCACAAAAATTTATTTCAGCAATTCACTTCCAAAAATCCTATCTTTGCGCCAGTTCTTTAGAATTCTTATCAAGAAAGGCAGAGGGACATGGCCC
>JAEWIW010000222.1 GCA_023386855.1 Bacteroidota bacterium
GGCCATGCCTGCGTAACGACTGTATAGCCAGGTTGCTATACCTCGAGGGATTTTCAGATGCCCCTAAAACAAGTGTCTTTTTCATAAGGAAACAATGTACCAAAGTCAGGCCACACTTAAAAGTTGCGGCCATGGGTATTCCTGATCAGGAATCTTACCAGGGGAGGAAAGTTTTTGAGGAATCCAATGAACATTGAGCTTACCCTTTCTGAACCAAAAAAGCGTTGCAGCATCCTTCCCGTGAACAAGCGCCTGCTAAACTCGCGTTCCCATCGCTGGGTATATTGCAATTCCATTTCATACCTGCTTATCGATCCTTTAAGGAAGGAATTAATTTCATCAAAAGCAATCTTGCTCGAATGCAGGGCAATGCTCATTCCATTACCACAAAGAGGTGTAATCAGGCCAGCCGCATCACCCATCATCAGTATATGATTTACCACCTGGGATTTTCTTTCAAAAGAGATCTGGCTGATGGTAAGCGGCTCGGGGTAAAGCATGGTTGATGAAGAGAATATTTTTTCGAGGTAGGGATTTTTCCTCAATACATTTTTCTCCATCAGCGAAACATCATTATCGTTTTTGCGAAGGTTTCGTGCATTGGTTAAATAGCAAAGACAAAATTTACCATCTTCAATGGCAGACATACCACAATAGCCATGTTTAAAATTATGCAATGCGATCAGGTCGCGGGGGAAATTTCCCGACAGGTGGTATTTAACCCCGATATAATGATTTAACGGGCCGGGTTTTTTCTGAATAAAATTTCTTTTCCACTTAATGTCGAGATTACTTCTTTTACCATAAGCTCCTGCAACAATCCTTGAACGATATTCACTGCCCTGTGTAGTGATGGTAAAATTTTCGGAGGCAAATTGTACATCACTGACCTTGCATCGTTGCATGAGGGTTACTCCTGCGTCACTGGCAATGGAGGATAAATGATGATCGAGTGAAAACCTGCTGATACCAAAGCCACCCGGCATGAGACGTTCTTCGAGGCTGCTTCCATCAGGTGCTGATATCATCAGCTTCTGCAATACAGGCAACTGCATATCGCTAAGCGGGAGACCCAGCTCCTGCAAAAAATTCCAGCTTTCAAAACTGATATATTCTCCACAAACTTTATGAAAGGGATATTCTTCTTTTTCGAACACGATGGTACTATAACCCGCTCTTGCACTTTGAATAGACAATGCAAGACCGGCGAGCCCTCCACCAATGATGGCAATATCATAAACTGTCGACTGGTTGCTCATGCTTTACAATTACCAACCACCTGAATGCCCATTTCCATGAAACGGATGCGGAATAGATGGAGGCAAGTTTCAAAAGTGATTTCCATTCTCTGGCTTTAAAGCCTCTTTTAACCGATAACGGGGCATCATGCTTTACAAGATAGCTTTTTGAAAATATTCCGGTGATTAATTTTATGGAATAATAAGCTAACATATTTCTATGCAGGTCGTTGATGAAAAAGCCAAGGGCTGAATGCTGCTGCATCCATTGTAAAATGCCTGCAATGGCTTCCTCCCTGAAGTGATGACAAAATAAGGAATTGAATATGATATCCGGTTTTTGCTTAAATACCACATCCTTATAATCCGATTGTATGAATTCACCATCTTCTCCAAAACAAGACCTTGCATAGCTGATGCAATGACCGTTAATATCAATACCAATAAAATGCCCCTTTACGTTGCTTTGCCTGAAATATTTTTTTATGGCAAGAAGATTATCGCAACCGCCGCATCCAATTTCACAGATAATGTATTCTGGTTTTTTGTGTGAACGGATCAATTTTTTAATGGCACTTATAGTAATGGAATGACCACCAAGAAAGCTGTTGATAATATTTAATTCATACATATTCCTGCGGATATCTTCAAAGGGAAGATCATCCGCATCGAGTAATTCCTTTTGATATGACCGATGCTTCAGCGGCATGGTCAAATTGTTGCCATAAATGTTTCCATGGTAAGCCCTGGCCCGAAAGCCGCTCCAAATAAGGGCTTGGGTGATTCCCCCTTTTTCTTCTGTAAAAGAAATTGTTTTAATACAAAAAGTATGGTCGGTGATGACATGTTACCATAATGTTGAAGTACATCATAACTATTTTTCAGCGAATGTTTTTGAAGCGACAGCCCTGATGCAATGGCATCGAGTATCTTTCTTCCACCAGGATGAATGCACCAGTGTTCGATATCTGAAAGCGAGCGTGATTGTCGTTGAACGGCCTTTTCTACCAATGGCCTGAAGTCTTCCTCGATCAGGCCGGGCAGGTAACCACTGAGGGTCATAAGAAATCCTGTTGAGGATAATTCCCAGGCCATATCCTTTTTCCCTTTAGGGATCACTTCAGCATAAAAATCTTCCAGCACTATTCCTTCGTTACGCCCGGGAATTCCCGTCATTAATATAGCCGCACTTCCATCCCCAAACAGAAGGCTTGCCGCCATATTGTCCATGGTTGCTTCACGCTGGAAATGTAGTGTACACAATTCAGTACAAACAATCAGCACTTTTGCATCGGGAGTATTACTGCACACCTGGTGGGCAATCTTCATGGCATGAATGGCAGCATAGCATCCCATGAAGTTGATCGAAGTCCGTTCAATGTTCCTGGACAGGTCAAGTAATTCCACTAACTGAAGATCAAGTCCAGGCGCACTCATGCCCGTACAACTCACCGTAATCAGATGTGTAATATCTTTTTCATGACAATGCCCATCCATGCATTTCCTGCAGGCATCCACTGAAATTGGGGCGGCATGTTTCTGGTACCACTGCATCCTGAGTTCCAGTGAGGGGAAGGGTTCAAGATTTTCGGTGTGAGGATAAAACTTCCAGTCTTTCATCGACCGGCTATAATCAGGTATAACGGAATAGCGGTTATCAATTCCACCCATGGAATACATAAAACGCAGCTTTCTTTTTTCAGCTTCAGGCAATGCATACACCTGGTGCATAAAATTGAAAATGGACGATTGTTCATGTTTATATGCCGGAACGGATGTGCCGATCGAAATAATCCTGCTCAAAAAAACCTCCTCGTTAAAATAATGATGAATGCCAGGTTAGTACAGAACGATGCAAGCATATTCATTTTCATGGTATGATCAAAATCAGCCGCCTTGCCATCTTTCCAAACCCTGGATGCCCAAAGGAAAAAATACGCTAATACCGGGAATAATGCTGCCATCAGGATATAAAAATTTATGATGGTATCCTTTAAACTATACAGTATGAATAAACAGGCGAAGGCCAGCAGGTAAATGATCGCGGTAAAAACAAATGTGCCTCTTTTACCAAGTACCATACTAAGCGTTGTTACACCTTCCTGGCGGTCCTGTTCATGCTGGTAAACCTGTGTCAATGGATAAAAGCCACCGATCAGCAAGGAAGAGGCCATCATCTGCAGGTATGGAACTTGAGGTGAATCCTGTACATTGGTATAAACAATGTAAAATGTCCAGGCACCCTGGAAAATTACTACGGTGAGATAACCGGCAAATGGATATTTCTTTAACCTGGTGAGCCTGCTGCTATAAGCTTTTGAAGCCGCGATATATACAGCTACTCCAATGGTAAAGGGAAGGCTGACCAGTAAAGAAAGCAGTAAAGCAAGGATATCCATGACTACCGAAGTATGGTACAATTGCCGGGTGGGTAGCAACGGGGAACGTATACCACCCACAGGACCGGTGTCACGATCGATATATGAATTATATCCATTGCTGGAAGGGTACACCAGCAAATGAAGAATAAAAAAGATCAGTACGGCATGCCATGCATTGATCTTTTCGGCCTGGCTTAAAGCAAACACATATACAGGTAAGAGGAAGAAGGAAAAATGAAACCGCAATAGCTGCAATGTGGAAGCATATAACATGTATGGTTGGTTTGGGGG
>JAEWIW010000253.1 GCA_023386855.1 Bacteroidota bacterium
AGTAATACCTGGAAAATACTGTTTAATGCCACCAGCCCTGCCGCATATTCTCGGTTACCTTCAGCCAGTTCATTCCATACAATCACCATGGCAATACAACGTGCAAGGCCGATCAGTATCAATCCAACCATGTATTCAGGATATCCATGTAAGAATACTACGGCAAGAATAAACATGAGGATTGGACCAATGACCCAGTTCAATAGTAATGAAGTACCCAGGATCCTGGTATTTCGGAACACTTCACCTAAATTTTCATAACGCACTTTTGCAAATGGCGGATACATCATCAGTATTAGGCCAATGGCCAAAGGAATATTGGTGGTTCCATTTGAAAATGAGTTAATGAATGAAGAGGAAGAAGGAATAAAATATCCAATGCTGACACCTGCTAACATAGCAAGGAATATCCACAAAGTGAGATATCGATCAAGAAAGCCCAGCTTCTTTCTATCCTGTGCAGGGGCGCAATGATTTGCCGACATGTATGCTTTTATTATTTACCGGTTAGTTCAATAATTGATTTAACTGCAGCATTCAGTTCCACAGCACGCAACAGGCTTCTCTGCATATACGGTAATGCTGAAGATTCCCATGCCGTCCTGTTTGAATGAGGCTATTTCACTGGCGGAAAGATAATTAGCCAGGATATCATCGGGAACTATAATGGCCTTTTCTTTTTGTAGGGTTATATTGACAAATCCATTTGCATTTACAAGGTCAAGGTATTCCTGTTTTTGAATGGCTCCGCTTACACATCCTGCATACATTTCTGCAGCGCTGCGTAAATTGGCAGGTAGTTCACCCTGCAGAACAATATCGGAAATGGAAAAATGCCCACCTGGTTTAAGTACCCTAAAGATCTCTTTGAATACACCTTCTTTATTGGGTACAAGATTAAGTACACAATTGCTTACAACAACATCGGCGATGTTTGCGGTGACAGGCATTTTCTCAATATCACCCTGGCGGAATTCAACGTTATTGAAACCAAGTTTTTCTGCATTCGCTCTTGCCTTATCAATCATGGCAGGTGTAAAATCAATGCCAATTACTTTCCCTGATTCTCCCACTTCATGCCTTGCAATAAAACAGTCATTGCCTGCACCGGATCCCAGGTCGATAACGGTTTGTCCGGGTTGGATCTTTGCAAACTGTGTTGGTAACCCACAGCCCAGGCCCAGGTCGGCATCAGGGTTATAGCCTTCCAGGTCCTTGTATTCTTCACTCATGATGGTGTACACTTCAGTTGAGCAGCAGGAAGATCCACAGCAGGATGACTGGTTAGTTTCCTTATCCTGAAGGGCTATTTCACTGTATTTCTGGCGGACGAGTTCTTTTAACTGATCTTGAGCGTTCATATATTTTGTTTTAATATTAATCGTTATATGACGATAAATTGCTGAAAAAAAAATGCTAGCAACAACGGCCTTTGGTTTCCTTATAGGCATCAAACAGCTGGTTCAATGCAGCCTGTGCCGCTTTCCATTCCTTTGCATTGATACAGTAACAGGTGCGCACTCCTTCAATTTCACCCTGGATGAGACCTGCTTCCTTTAGTTCTTTTAAATGCTGAGAAACGGTACTTTGAGAAAGCGGCAGTTCATCAACAATGTCCCCGCATACACATTCCTTACGGCTGGCAAGCAATTTAAGAATGGCAATGCGGGCAGGGTGGGCCAACGCTTTGGCATACCTGGCCATTTTATTTTCCCTGGAACTGAATTCAATTGATTTGGTTACACCCATATTAATCGCAATATTACGATGGGATTTTTTTTCCTGCAAGTTTTTTCAATTAATTATTTTTTGACATCACCTGCTGTTGCTGTACTTTTTGGATTAGCCCGTTAATAGCGGGATGGTGTTGCTGGAATTCCAGTTGCTGAAGCAGGTGCAGCATTTCTGTCTGGATAAAGAGATCATTCTTTCCATATTCCCAAATGGGAAGCAGGCAGAAATGGAAAAGTTCCTCAAAACTGTATTCCTTTTTGGTAATCCTTATGTTACCGTTATCATCACTTATTAACCGGGGTGGATGATGTTTGAGCCGGTAAGCGAGCAGGCTGGTAAGGGACCGAAGGCTTTCAACAGCGGTTCCGGGGTCATTGATTCCCGGGCTCAACGCTTTTATGGCCACTTCGGTAAGTTGCCTGAAACCATAATAATAACTGGTGTCAATATTTTGCATCTCATTAATGAAAAGGTTCTCCAATATTGATCCTGCAAGTTCATCATCGATTTCGGTATCTGACGTATGAATGAATATAACGGGCATATCCCTGATCACATAAGTGGTGGGAGGGTAAACCAGTGTGGCCCTGCCATTCATTTTCTCCAGGACCCTCATGAGGCCGGTTTGATTAAGCCCGTTTAATATCCCGCTGTGCGGAGCTGCAAGAGGTATTCCACCAGGGATATTTTCTACTTCAGTTTCAATGTCTGCCGTACAATGATCTTTTAATTCCTGCTGTGTCTGTTTATAGATGCGACGTATGATCACAGCATACTTAACCGATTGGGTAATAAAATGAAGGAAATAAATGAAGAAGAAAATGTCAATGATGGAAAAAGTAATCAGCAGGTATGTACTGATCGAAGGAACATAGATCCCTGTATCACTGTCCCGGATTGAAGTCAGGAGGAACAGGGAATAAACGATAGTGCCAATATAGGTTCCCAGTACAACCTGTTGCAGCCGGTTTCCAATCAGCTTATCCAGAACCCTGTTACTCATTTGGGATGCTGCCTGGTTCAGGATGACCATGACCATGGTAAAACTGAAAACCGTCAGGGATAAAATACCTGCGGCAATAACAGATATCACCGTACGTGCGGTACTGGCATCTTTTAGTTTCAGCCATGTTGCATCGGCCTTAATTTGTTTCCCCAGTTCCGAATCATCGAGATGGATCGTTAAGTAAGAAAGCAACAGGAATATCAGCGCAATGAGTGCAGGGTAGAAAGCGATGCTATTGATCATTTTTCTTGCACGATAAAGCAGCCATTGAGTTGCATCCTGTTTAACCGTCATAGTTATTCGTAATTTTTTTTAATAAAACTTCACCAGTATTTTAATCTTCAAGCTTATTTACCACCACCTTAAAATGGTTTACCATTCTTTATATCGTGTATGGTTTGCTCATCATGCTGTGCCCTGTGAAATTTTGACACTGCTATTCTTTGTGAACCATAAATGCCTGAATGGCCGCTAAAATAATAAGCCGTAAAACAGGCCACGGCAAAATAGACAATGTTCTCCGTGCCGAATAATTCCACTCCCATCAGGGTACAGGCAAGTGG
>JAEWIW010000320.1 GCA_023386855.1 Bacteroidota bacterium
GAAATAATCACCACCCGGTCTTCCAGATCGGGGCAGGAAACATAATCCAGGCTGATCTCGAATGAACCATCGCGGTTATGTTTGCGGTAAGCCGATATAAAGGCATTATCGGCCCTGTCAAAAATATTGAGTATCCCCTGGTGAAGGGGAAGCCCTGCACGAAGAATAGTAGCCAGTACGGGTTGGTCTTTCAATACTTTACACATTGAACTTCCCAGGGGAGTCTGTACTTCCTTTTCTTCGTAACTCAACCTGCGGCTGATCTCCAATGCGGCCATTTCCCCGATCCTTTCCAGGTTTCTCCTGAAGCGCATCCTGTCGCCCTGTTGCTGTACATCCCTGATTTCGCTGATCCAGTCACAGAGGATCGAATAATGTTCGCTTAAATTAGTCACCATGAATAGTGGGTTTTTCGAGTAATTTGCCGCACAAATCTAGTTGGTAAAATTGGCAATCTAAAAATTAAAACCATGGTCTACAGGGTTATTGGTATCATGAGTGGCAGTTCACTTGATGGGTTGGATATCGCGTTCATTGAATTACAGCAAACAAGGGGTCAGTGGAACTACGAAATGCTGCATGGCGACTGCATTCCATACAGTGATGAATGGAAAGAAAAGCTTTCTTCCGCGCACAGGTTACCTGCATTGGAATACCAGCTTTTGCATGTTGAATACGGTCATTTTATTGGTAAGAAAGTGAACGAATTTATTAATAAGCATCAGCTTGAATATAAGGTGCAACTGATCGCATCACATGGGCATACTGTTTTTCATGCACCCTCTAAATTGATGACTGCCCAACTGGGAGATGGCGCGGCAATTGCCGCAGAAACTTCGATCAATGTAGTATCTGATCTCCGGTCAATGGATGTTGCGCTTGGAGGTCATGGTGCACCGATTGTGCCGGTTGGTGAACAAAGGCTGCTGAGCGATTATACTTTTTTCCTGAACCTGGGAGGCATTGCCAATTTATCCTATAACCGGCCCGATGGATATATCGCGTTTGATGTTTGTCCTGCTAACCGCGTATTGAATATGCTTGTGCGTAAGGAAGGAAAAGCATATGATGAAAATGGTGCCATGGCTTCAACGGGAAAGGTGCATGAAGACCTTTTGCAAACCCTTAACCAGCTGGAATATTACAGCCTGCCGTATCCAAAATCCTTATCCAATGCATTTGGGACCGATACGGTTTACCCGATCCTCGACAATTCAGCACCTACTGCCGACCTGCTCAGGACCTATGTTGAACATATTGCGATGCAGGTGAAAAGATCACTTGAACCTTTGTTAATTGATGGTGTACAAAAATTGCGGGGTGATGCTGAATCAAAACTGCCGGTTGATGGTGGATCTCAATTGCCAGGTAATGAAAATGCAAAATTACTGGTAACCGGTGGCGGCGCGCATAACCATTTCCTGGTGGAAAGAATAAAGCAGCAGCTATCAGTATTACCAGTTGAAGTGGTTGTTCCTTCACCTGAACTTGTCGATTATAAGGAAGCGATCATTATGGGCTTTATTGGTTTATTACGCTGGAGGGAAGAAGCCAATGTGTTTGCTTCGGTAACAGGTGCCTCCAGGAACAGCATTGGTGGTGCAGTGTGGCTGGGATAATCAGAATCTTGCATTGATCCTGGCGTATCCCGATTTGCTTACCATTAGTTTTTCACCTGTTCTTAATTGTGCCGTATAGGTTTCCTTGCCATACGGATCTATTCTTGCGATAAGATCTGCATTCAGTAAAATGGAACGGTGCGCTCTTACAAATGCAGTGCCTTCAAGCGCTTTTTCATAATAGGTCAGTGTTTTATTTTTCATGTAGGTGCGATCACTCGTATGGATCTTCACATAGTCATCATCCGCTTCAAAATAGCTGATATCGCTTAAAGGAATGATGATGATCTTTCCCTGGTCCTTCACTACAATACGTTGCGATTGCTGGAAAAAACTGTTACTCGTAGCTTCAATATTTTCATTGGAAGAAGGAAGCTGCCTGCGTTCAATCGCCCTTAAAAGGGCCTTGTCGAATCTTTCTTTGCTGAAAGGTTTTAGCAGGTAATCAACGGCATTGGCTTCAAAGGCCTTGATAGCAAATTCATCGAATGCTGTAGTGAAGATCACCATGGGGGGATCATCGGTGAGTTCCAGCATTTCAAATCCATTGATGCGCGGCATCTGTATATCGAGGAACAGCAGGTCGGGTTTTAAAGATTGAATCTGCTTCAGTGCTTCAAAGCCATCCTGGCATTCCGCCATTACTTCTACATTATTATTACCCTGCAGGTATTCTCTGATGATCGACCTGGCCAGGGGCTCATCATCCACCAGGATTGCCCTGATCATATTGAGGTATTTTAACGGTTATGGTAAATATTTCATCGCTGGATTGTATGATCACCAGGTCATTTCTTCCAAACAATAGTAATAGTCTTCTTTGCAATGAACTCAATCCGTAGCCCGTTCCCTTCCTGTGACTGTTTGAAGCCGGATCAAAAGGATTGGTAACAGTGATCTGCAGCATATTTTCTTCGCATCGCACATCAATGGTAATGAGTACATCGCCGGTAATATCATATAAACCGAACTTGATGGCATTCTCTACAAGCGGCTGCAAAACCATTGGAGGCATCTTCATGGCATGACAGCTTTCCTCCACGTTTACCGCTGTTTGCAGTCGATGCCCAAAGCGAACTTTTTCAATCTCCAGGTATAGGTTAAGCTGGTGTAATTCATCGTCAAGTTCAACTCTTTGCAATTCATCCTTGCGAATGGTTCCGCGAAGAAAATCAGAAAGTTGCTGGATCATTTTTCTTGCTTCTTCCGGCCTGGAACCTGCCAGCGCACTGATAGAGTTCAGGCTGTTGAAAAGAAAATGTGGTTGAAGCTGCTGTCTTAATTTATATAGTTCTGCTTCCTTGTTCTGCTTTTCTTCCAGCTGTCGTCTTTGTTCTTTTTTCATCTGTTCCTTGTTGCTGAACCAGAGGATAGATAATAAGGAAGAACAGGCGCAGACCAGCAAAGCAATGTTGAACCTGAAGTTCATGGAAGATACCAGGAAATTAATATAGTCCGGTTCGTTTCGAAAAAAATATCCCAGCCCGAATCGCACCACGGCCGACCACAAGCCGCTCAATGCTACACACCATATCAGCAGGTAGAGGTAGCGATAATTTTGCGGCCGGTAATAGCGTAGGATGGTCATGAGTAATAAAGCTATTGCGAACAGCCATCCGTTCGACCAGAAGGTATCCGTTAGGGCAATGTTCCACTCAAGACCATTTTGTGCAAGCATATTGAAATGCATCAGCACCCATAGGGAAATGCCAATGATCAGTATGACCTTGTTTCTTGCGCTGTTAAGTGGTGAATCTGCCAAAAGATTATTTTGATTTTATTCGCAGTGTAGCATTAGGTAACCTGGCTATGATACATTATTCAGAATGATTGCAACACGCCATTGTCAATATTTGCCTTGATATGTGCCGATCTTTTTTTAACCAGTTCGGCATAAATATCACCCTGGTCAATTTCAATCACTTTTGAATACAGTTCCGCTCCATCAATTAATGCTGATACCTGGTGAAGTTCCGAAACATCGATAAATCGCCATTCGATCATGCGTTTATTTTCATTCTGGAAAGCATCTTCTTCGTTAAAGCCTATTTCCCGGGCTTTTTCATAAGCTTCTTTTTCATCCGATGCATAGATGAGCCTAAGTTGCTCATCGAATTGAGATTTGTGTTTACCGTCTCCGCAAATGATCCGGAACACGACTTTTGCCATATACCAATTCATAAAGATAAAGTTGGTTAAAAAGATAAGGTTTAATAGTTATGCATAGCATTATTATGCGTAGCTGGTTACTTCGATGCCACCGAAAATGGTGCTACCTTTCAATACAAGTGTTTTATTCATGTCGCGGGTAACATGCGGGTCGCGCTTGTCTTCCACTCCACCAAATATAGCCACTGCTTCAGCCCTTACATTCCAGTTGGAAGGAACGATCAGTTTGCTCCCCCCAAAAATGGCCACCACTTCGATCTCTACGGTATCATGAAAATCGGACTGTATGAAATTCACTTCGGAACCTCCAAATACGGATACGATTTCGCCACCTTTAAAGTCTTTGGATATCACCATTTTCTTTGTGCTGCCAAATACGGTAACAATATCAAAGACATCCTCACCTGTGACAGATTTATTGCCTGAATCATTGCTTTTATAACCGGAAGTTTCAGAAGATTGTTCAGTGGTAAACACTCTTGAGCTGGTGGTGATGGATGAACTGCTGCCAGGATTGCCTGTGGGCGGGATGTTCACGGGTCCTTCATCGATTGTTGATATAGGTTCGCCCGGGAAATTTCTTTTTCTTCCCGACCTTACCAGGATATAAAAGCCCAGCAGGATAACCAGTGCGGGGATCATATAATTCCTGTAGGGGAAATCGTGGTAATAATCCCTGAGAAAAAATACGGCACCAACAGCCATCATGATAATGGCACCCTTGTCGCGGAAACCATTTCGGAGTCCTATGAATAAACCAATGATGAATACGATGGTGTACCATTCAAACATCCAGAAGGGAAATTCAACATCCATTTGACGAAGAAACAGGACAGTTCCTACAATCAACAGGGCGATGCCGAGCCAGTAATTTCCTCCCTGCTTGCATTGCTTTCTTCCCCTGTGCTGTACATTTTGATTCATGACGATTAATTTCCTGTAAAACTAGGGTGAGGATTCACTGAGGTCAAGGCTAAAAAGGTGAACCCGGGGAAAAACTCGGTGAATAGGGAGATCTTGCCGGTGAAACCGGCAAGAAAGGACCGGCAAGAAAGGACCGGGGACCGGGGACCGTGGACCGTGGATCGGGTGCCCGATCGGCCGTGCCAAGGGCCGAAGGTCCGTGGCAAGGCCAAAAAAAGTTCTGATGTGAAATAAGAAAGGTCCGGGGACCGGATTTGCGAAATACGAAATACGAAATACTAAATACGAAATACTAAATACGAAATACGAAATACGAAATGGGTGATGAGCTGTTTCACTAGCACACTAGCTTAGCACATTAGTTCAAACCTGTCGCCATCAAAAAGGCCTTTATCACTGAGTTTTAAATGCGGGATCACCAGCAATGCCATAAAAGAAATGGTCATGAATGGAGACGATAATGTACTGCCGGTTTTTTTGGCCAGGGCATCAATAGCGGTATACTTCCGGGCCACTTCAAACCCATCGTCCATGCTCATCAATCCAGCCACAGGAAGGGGAAGCACCTGTTCTTCTTCAACCCAAACACAACTGATTCCACCCTTATGTTCTATCACCATATTGATGGCTTTCACGATGCTTTCATCATCCGCACCCACTGCAACGATATTATGTGAATCGTGTGCAACAGACGATGCAATGGCGCCTTTTCCTATTCCTGTATTTTTGATAAAAGCTACTGCAGGTGGAGCTTCATGATACCTGTTCACTACCACGATCTTGATCATATCCCTACCGGTATCTGTTACTATATTTCCATCCACGACCTTTGGCTCCAGCATAATCTTACCGGTGATCAGTTGACCATCATATGCTTCAATAACGGGTACCTGTGATTGTTGCCTGTATGGAACCTTGATACTTTCGGTACTAACCGGGCTGCAATGAAAATGATTAATGGGTGCTCCATGATCCTGGCGATTGATAAGCGTTTTACCCTCTTCCGCTACCTTTATTCCATTGATATAAGTTTGCTTCACCCTGAAATGTTTCAGGTCTTCCAGCACTACAATATCTGCAGATCCGCCAGGAAGCAACATGCCACAGTGAAGCCTGTAATGAAGAACAGGATTGATACATGCAGCTCTCAATACTTTATATACATCCACTCCTTTCTGTACTGCTCTTGCACAAAGTGTATTGATATGGCCTTCCACCAGGCTGTCGGGATGCTTGTCATCACTGCAGAACATTACCTGGTGATAATGTTCATGAAGCAGTTCAACCAGTGCATCAAAATTTTTAGCGGCACTTCCTTCTCTTATTAAAATCTTCATACCTGCATCCAGCTTCTCCAGCGCTTCTTCCGATGTAAAACATTCATGATCGGTACTGATACCTGCAGCGATATAATTTTTGGCATCTTCTCCACGCAGTGCTGGTGCATGTCCATCCACAGGTTTGTTCAATCGATGGGCATGCGCGATCTTCTTCATCACTTCTTCATCCTTATTCAAAACCCCTGGAAAGTTCATCATCTCGGCGAGGTAATGTATCTCCGGTTTATTCAATAAAGTTTTTATATCATTTGAATCAAGCACAGCACCTGCACTTTCAAAACCCGTGGCAGGAACACAGCTTGGGGCACCAAAATAAAATTGGAACGGAACCTTGTGTCCATCTTCTATCATGAATTCAACGCCTTCCATTCCGCATACATTTGCGATCTCATGTGGATCACTTACCGTTGCAATGGTTCCATGCGTAACCGCTATTCTTGCAAACTCCGATGGAATAAGCATCGAACTTTCAATATGAACATGGCTGTCAATAAAGCCTGGTATAATATAATGATGCGGAACATTATTGTCATGGTCTTCATTGATCGAATCAATGATACCATCCTTAACACAAACGGTGCCCGGGTATGTTCTCCTGCCTTCAATGTCAACGATCCAGCCGTTGAGTTCAAAAGAATTCTGCATGAATAATGGTTTTCTAGCCGCAAAGTAAGATTCAGTCCTGTAAATTTACACCTGCTGAGAACAATTGCCCGGATGGGCGCTTTCATTTTCCCGGCTGATCTCTTCATTAAACATTATGCTGAATGAATATGCAGAAGTTCCTCTGTTTTGCAATCGTATTACTTGCTGTTCTCCCTTCTTATGCACAAAGAAAAAAATCTGCCCCGGTGCAGGAGAACAGGGATTCAGTTCTTCTTGCCAATACAAAGTACCGGCTGATCGGTCCATGGCGTGGTGGAAGAAGTGCCGCCGTTGCAGGGAGTTATTCCGATCCTAATACCTTTTATTTTGGTGGAACCGGTGGTGGTGTATGGAAAACAACCGATGGCGGCAGCAGCTGGAAAAATATCAGCGATAAATATTTCGGCGGTACCATTGGATCCGTTGCTGTTGCGCCTTCTGATGAGCAGGTGATCTATGTGGGAGAAGGTGAAAATACCATGCGTGGAAATGTAAGTGAAGGAATTGGTGGCGTATGGCGCAGTGATGACGGGGGCAGAACATGGAAAAATATCGGGTTGAAAGATGGCCGGCATATCATCCGCCTGCTGGTTCACCCGCGTAACCCTGATATCGTATGGGCTGCAGTGGTAGGTCATTTGTTCGGTCCAAACAAGGAGCGTGGCGTGTTTAAAACCATTGATGGCGGTAAAACCTGGAAGAAAGTATTATACGTGAACGAACAGACGGGTGTATCAGATCTTGTAATGGAACCGGGTAATCCAAATGTTTTTTATGCGGGCACCTGGCGAGTGATCCGCACACCTTATAGCCTGGAAAGCGGTGGTGAAGGAAGTGGCATCTGGAAATCTGTTGATGGTGGCGAAACCTGGAAAAACATAACCGGTAACAAGGGATTTCCAAAAGGTGTATGGGGTATCGTTGGCGTTGCCGTTGCACCTTCCAATCCTGATAAAGTTTATGCGCTCGTCGAAAACCAGAAAGGCGGCCTGTTTGCCAGCAATAATGCCGGTGAAAGCTGGACCCTGGTGAGCAGTGATAATAATATCCGCCAGCGTGCCTGGTACTATACCAAAGTGTATGTTGACCCCCAGAATGAGAACCTTGTTTATGCGCCGAATGTTGAATTCATGAAAAGCAGCGATGGTGGCCATTTCTGGAAAACCATTGAAACACCGCATGGCGATCACCACGATCTATGGATCGATCCCAAAGATGGTAACCGTATGATCGTGGCCGACGATGGAGGCGCACAGGTTAGTTTCAATGGTGGTGAACAATGGAGCACTTATATGAACCAGCCTACCGCACAATTGTATCGCCTGTCTACCGATAATGCCTTTCCTTACCGCGTGCTTGCCGCGCAGCAGGACAATTCAACCCTTCGCATACGCAGCCGTACTTACGGCGGTTCCATCGGGGAATCCGACTGGGAACCTACTGCCGGTGCAGAAAGTGGTTATGTTGTTGCTGATCCCCTGAATCCCGATATTGTTTATGGTGGAAATTATGGAGGATACCTTTCAAGGCTGGATCATAAAACCGGTGAGAACAGGACTGTCAGCGTATGGCCCGATAACCCGATCGGTTCAGGTGCGGATGTGCTTAAATACCGTTTCCAGTGGAATTTCCCGATCTTCTTCTCACCCCATAACCCAAAGCGGCTCTATGCTGCAGGTAATGTGTTGTTCGTTTCTGAAAATGAAGGACAAAGCTGGGAAGCGATCTCGCCCGATCTTACCACCAACGATAAATCAAAGCAGGTATCCAGTGGTGGGCCAATCACCCAGGATAATACTTCTGTAGAATATTATTGTACCATTTTTACTGCAGCGGAATCGCCGCAGGAGAAAGACCTCTTGTGGGCAGGAACCGATGATGGCCTTATCCAGGTGAGTAAGAACGGGGGAAAGAACTGGGAAAACGTAACACCCAAAGATTGCCCCAAATGGATGATGTGGAACAGGGTGGAAGTGGATCCCTTCACTAAGGGCACTGCTTATTTTGCGGGTACCCGCTATAAGCTGGATGATTTCAGGCCTTATATCTATAAGACCGAAGATTATGGTAAAACATGGAAGCTGATCACCAATGGTATTCCAGCACAGCATTTTACCAGGGCCATTGTGGCAGATAAGAAAGTGAAAGGACTTCTTTATGCAGGTACCGAATATGGAATGTACATCTCTTATGATGATGGGGCCAACTGGAAAAGCTTCCAGCTGAACCTTCCCATCGTTCCAATTACCGACCTGCTTATCCGTAACAATGATCTTATCGTTGCTACACAGGGTCGATCGATCTATATCCTCGATGATCTAACTACCGTGCAGCATCTTCATGATGATGTGTTTTCAAAATCATTATATGTTTTCCCTGTTAATGATACTTACCGGATGCGTGGATATGTTGCTGCAAACCCGGTGAATGCGGGAAAGAATCCACCCAATGGAGTGGTGTTGAATTATTTCGTGAAAGAGGTTACAGATTCCACAAAAGCTTCTGTTGAATTTTTTGACAGTTCACATAAATCCATTAACCGTTTTGCCACTGGTTCAAAGGATAATAAGCTGGAGCTATCGAAAGGAATGAACCAGTTTGTATGGAATCTTTTATATCCGCCGGCCGAACGCATCGATGGAATGATCATGTGGAGTGGTGTTCCGGGAAATCTTAAAGCCATTCCTGGTAAATATACCGCCCGCATCACTGTAGATAAGGATTCAGTTGAAGTGCCCTTCACCGTTGTTGCTGACCCGAATTATAAAATGAGCCAGCAGGATTATACCGACCAGTTCAATTTTCTTACCGAAGTAAAAACAACTTTCGATACCGTTCAGAAAACGATCCGTGATATCAGGAATTTCCGCTCACAGATCAGCAGGCTTTCGGAAAAATATGGTAAGGAGTTGCCTGCTGAAATTAAAAAGTTGGGCGACAGTATCAATGCACACATGACTGCTATTGAAGAACAGTTATACCAGACCAAGGCAAAGAGCAGCCAGGACGTATTAAACTACCCCATCAGGCTTAATGATAAAATAGCAGGCGTATACAATGCAGCCAACAGCGGCTATATGCCACCCAGCAAACAGGCCAGGGATGTATATGCCGATCTGAAAGCACAGGTTGATGTGCAGCTGCAGAAATTTAATGCTATAAAGAAGAATGAAATTCCTGCATATAACAAATTGGTTAGGGAGAAAGAGATCGATTATATAAAGTGACCAGTTAAACCAGTGATCACTTCATAGCTGCATCCCGGTCGAGGTACACCCTTAGTCCGGGATGTTTTTTTATAAGGCTTGCCGGGAATGCTGCGTCTGGCGGGCTTTCAAGCAGTTTCCGGAAAATCTGTGCCTTATGTTTTCCGCTGATCAGCAGGAAAACATAACGGGCATCCATAAGCGAAGCTATGCCCAGGGTAATGCCTTTATCAAGCACCTGGCCCGATGAAAAATATTTTTGTCCTACCGTTTTGGTTACAGGATCAAGGTTGGTTACATGCGAACGTAATCCCGGATCTACCCCGGGTTCATTCATACCGATATGACCATTCATGCCAATGCCCACTATGGCTACTTCAATTCCACCTTTATCTTTTATGAATTGCTCGGTATTTCGGCATTCTTCTTCAAGATCATTGGCCCTGCCATCAAAAAAATGGATTTTACCCGGTGAAACTGACAATGGCTGGAACAGGTCCTGGTCGAGATGATGCCTGCAGCTTCCTTCATCCGAACCATTCAGTCCAACCCATTCATCGAGGCCAACATAATTCCAGGCGGCGATATTGGTCTGTCCCTCCCTCGAAAGCCTTACCAGCTCACGGTAAAGTCCCTTGGGGCTATCGCCGGAAGCCGGGGAAAGCAGCGGATGGGGATGAGGGGACATTATTTCCAACAGGTCGCTGGCTACCTGTGCCGACATCAATTCATAACTGGCAGATATGATCTGTTTCATAATGGGAATTTAGCTCAAAAAAATTTAGCAGCTCAATAGCGGTAAGAAGTCCTTAAGGTGACAATACATAAGATCGCGAAAAACCGGCTTTATAGCCCGCGATAATATTTGAGCTAACGTGGTTCTATCCGAACCCTGGCGATATATAAAAAAGAAAGCATATGAGCACTTCTATTCCCAAAAATCCTAAACATTCCTTCTGGTTGAAGCAACGAGCCAGGGCAGGGAGTGTTGCAGGTTTAATCCTGATTTTATTATGTTGCTTCTCTCCTTCGCTGATGGCGCAATCCATTGTTGCAAAAGGAAAGATCATTGATGAAAACCGTATCCCTGTTCAGGGTGCAACCATCCAGGTCAAGAATACGGAGATCGCCACTTCTTCCGATGCATCAGGAAACTTTACCCTGAATGTACCTTCCGGAAACAAGACACTGGTGATCAGTTTTGTAGGTTATGAAAACCAGGAAATACAGGCTGGTTCCTCACCCGTTACCGTTCAGCTTAAGCCAACAGGCGCAAGCCTTGGTGAAGTGGTTGTTGTAGGTTATGGTACTC
>JAEWIW010000339.1 GCA_023386855.1 Bacteroidota bacterium
CCTACACCCCCTGTGGTGGATCAGCCATCCGATGTGCTTTTCTATTTAACGAAAGGCGACCGGACCGCGCTTTTCCAAAAGCAAAACACGGCGCTTCTTTTTAAAACGGAAACCAATTCTTTTCCTACCATCACCGTAGATACTACAGAAACATTCCAGGAAATGGATGGATTTGGTTTTGCACTTACGGGTGGAAGCGCATCATTAATCAATGCATTGCCGGATGCGAAAAAAAATGAATTGCTCGACGAACTGTTCAGGACAGATAGCAGTTTTATTGGCATCAGCTATCTCAGGATCAGCATTGGCGCATCAGATCTTAGCGCTTCCACTTTCACTTATGATGATGTTCCCGGTGGACAAACAGATCCTGACCTTTCTGAATTTTCCATCGAAAAAGAAAGAACCGACCTGTTGCCGGTATTGAAGAAAATTGTGGCCATCAATCCTTCTATCAAGATACTTGGATCGCCATGGACCGCCCCGGTATGGATGAAGGATAATAAGGGTTATGTAGGAGGAAAACTGCTGCCCGAATACTATGATGTATATGCGCAATATTTTGTAAAATATATCCAGGCCATGAAGGCGGAGGGGATTACCATCGATGCCATCACGATACAGAATGAACCCTTGCATGGAGGTAATAACCCCAGCATGGTAATGCAACCTGAAGAACAGCGCGATTTCATTAAGAATAGCCTTGGACCTGCTTTTGAGGCTGCAAATATTAAAACGAAAATTATTGTTTACGATCATAATGCTGACCGGCCTGATTACCCCATCACGATACTGAACGACCCTGAAGCAAAAAAATACGTAGATGGCTCTGCCTTCCACCTGTATTCAGGGAATATAACCGCCCTCACACAGGTACATAATGCACATCCTGATAAGAATCTTTATTTCACCGAGCAATGGACAGGTGGCCCCGGTAATTTTGCCGGTGATCTTGGCTGGCATGTAGAGAATCTTGTGATTGGGGCACCCCGCAACTGGAGCCGTAATGTAATTGAATGGAACCTTGCTGCTGACCAGAATTATGACCCGCATACTCCAGGAGGATGCGACCAGTGCATGGGTGCTCTTACGATCAATGGATCCTCCGTGGCAAGGAATGTTTCCTATTATGTAATTGCTACCGCTTCAAAATTTGTAAGGCCCGGATCGGTAAGGATTGCCTCTAACCATGAAGGCAGCCTGCTGACCGTTGCTTATAAAAACCCCCAGGGTAAAAAAGTGCTGATCGTGTACAACAAGAATAGCGCGCCTTCTACCTTCAACATAAAATTCAATGGACGAATCGTAACCCCTTCATTGGATGGGGGTTCGGTAGGAACCTTTGTATTCTGATGATGACCCCGTGGCACGGGGGCGTGCCACGCCCCCGTGCCACGGGGTATAACACCGGGTAAAACAATAACATGAAATTACTCTTCATTCTTCTTCTCGCCTCTCTCCAGTTATCGGCCCAGTCATTCCTCAAAACCGACGGTAAAAAGATCGTCAACGAAAAAGGGGAGAACATACTTCTCCGGGGCATTGGCCTCGGCGGCTGGATGCTCCAGGAAGGATATATGCTTAAAGTGCATGGCGAAGGCATGCAACACCGCATCCGGCAAAGGATCGAAGATATTATAGGCCAGGATAAAACACAGGAATTCTATACCGCATGGCTGCAGAACCATACCACTAAAGCAGACGTGGATTCGCTCAAGGCATGGGGCTTCAATTCCATCCGCCTGCCCATGCACTATAACCTCTACACCCTTCCCATTGAAAAAGAACCTGTCGCAGGTCAGCAGACCTGGCTGGAAACCGGTTTCCAGCTCACCGACAGCCTGCTCGAATGGTGCAAGGCCAATAAAATGTATCTTATCCTTGACCTTCATGCCGCTCCCGGCGGGCAGGGTAATGACCTTAATATCTCCGACCGCGATCCATCCAAACCATCGCTTTGGGAAAGCGAGGCCAACCAGCAAAAGACCATCGCGCTCTGGCGCAAACTTGCAGAACGCTACAAGGATGAGCCCTGGATCGGGGGATATGATATCATCAATGAACCCAACTGGGGATTCACCGATGCCAGCGATAAAAACGGGTTAAAAGAAACCGGTAACGCACCCCTTCGTAAACTGATGGTGGATATCACGAACGCGATCCGTGAAGTGGATCAACGCCATATCGTGATCATTGAAGGAAACGGGTGGGGCAATAATTACAATGGTATCTTCCCCCTATGGGATGATAACATGGTGCTGAGCTTTCATAAATACTGGAACACCAATGATCCTGCATCAATAAAACATATCATCGATGCAAGAGAGAAATACAATGTGCCTGCATGGCTCGGTGAAACCGGTGAAAATTCAAACACCTGGTTCCGCGATGCCGTTCATCTTCTTGAATCAAATAATATCGGATGGGCATGGTGGCCGCTGAAAAAACTGGGACATAACAATCCTTTCCAGGTGAAAACCAATGCAGGCTATGAAGCCATCCTTCAATACTGGGGTAATAAAGGCCCAAAGCCAAATGCAGAAGAAGCTTATCAAAGCCTGATGCAACTCGCTTCAAGTACACGCAACCAAAACAATATCGTTCATTATGATGTTATCGATGCGCTGATACGCCAGCCTTTTTCTAACGAAACCAAACCTTATACACAACACCAACTCAACAACGACGTAACGATAAATGCCGTTGATTATGACCTGGGAAGAAATGGTTTCGCTTACTATGATATGGATACCGCCAACTACAGCACATCAGGAAAACCAGGTGAAGGCAATCGCGGCCATATGTACCGCAATGATGGTGTTGACATCAACGAAAAAGATGGAAGGTATTATGTTGATCATATCGAAGCAAACGAATGGCTTCAATATACCATCATGGTGAACAGGCCTGGTGATTATAATCTTTCTTTACTGTTCTCTTCCACTAACCCAAATGGCAGCGTAACAGTAATGCATAACAATAAAAAAGCCATAAGCCAAAAGATCGGAAGCACCGGCGGCCAGGGGAAATTTGTCGAAAAGAACCTGGGGAAAATGCATTTCAACAAGGGCACTCAAAAAATAAAAATCCTCTTTCATAATGATGGTATCAGCCTTCAATCCCTTCATTTAAAAAAATAAAATTATTGCAGGCCATCTGCGATTTCAACAGTACATTTAAGTATGGATGTTGAATTCCTTTCGAGGCTTCAATTTGCCTTTACCATTTCCTTTCATTATATCTATCCTCCACTGAGCATCGGGCTGGGATTATGTCTTGTGATCATGGAAGGGATCTTCCTGCGCACAGGCAATAAGATGTATGAAGACATGACAAGGTTCTTCGTCAAGATCTTTGCATTGATCTTTGGATTGGGTGTGGCCACGGGCATCGTAATGGAATTTGAATTCGGCACCAACTGGGCAACCTATTCGAGGTATGTTGGTGATATATTCGGCTCAGCACTTGCTGCCGAAGGCATCTTTGCCTTTGCACTCGAAGCCGGCTTCCTGGGTGTACTGGTTTTTGGATGGGACAGGGTAAGCAAGCGGGTTCATTTTTTTTCTACCGTAATGGTCTTTCTTGGATCCATGTTCTCGGCCATCTGGATCGTGGTAGCCAACTCATGGCAGCAAACCCCCAGCGGTTTCCGTATCGTTGGCGAAGGCATGGAAGCAAGGGCAGAGATCACTGATTTCTGGGCCATGGTCTTCAACCCCTCTTCGGTGGAAAGAGTGATGCATGTATGGGTGGGCGCTTTCCTCGCGGGCTCCTTCCTGGTGATCAGCATCAGCGCCTGGTACCTGCTGAAAAAGCAACATGTAGCATTCGCTAAAGCCGCTTTCAGGATCGGCCTTGTAGTGGCAACTATTTCTTCAATATCACAATTGTTTTTAGGACATAAATCGGCCGAAGTAGTGTCTGAATACCAGCCCGCGAAACTGGCTGCCATGGAAGGTCATTTCGATAGCCTGGCCGCTGCTGATATGTACCTGCTGGGTTATGTGGATAAGAAAAACCAGCGGACGGTTGGACTGAAAATACCTGGTGGTTTGTCGTTCCTCACGCACCAGGATTTTACAACACCTGTAAAGGGATTGCACAGCTTCCCCGAAAGTGACCGGCCCGGTTCACTCAATATTGTTTTTCAAAGCTATCATGTCATGATCGCGATGGGCATGCTGATGATCTTCCTGAGTTTATATGCCTGCATTTTATGGAGAAAAGGAACGCTGTTCGAAAAGCAATGGCTGATGCGGATTTTCCTAATCTCGGTATTGTTCCCACAACTCGCCAACCAGGCGGGATGGTATGCTGCCGAAACGGGAAGACAGCCCTGGGTAGTATATGGATTGCTCCGTACATCCGATTCCCTTTCCAAAGCGGTGACGGCCAACCAGGTATTGTTTTCACTGGTCATGTTCTCCCTGGTGTACCTGTTACTTTTCATTTTGTTTATTTACCTGCTCAATAAAAAAATCACGCACGGACCCTATATCAACGATACGGTTCATCGTCCTAAGCAGGAAGATATGGCCGATCATTTCAGGAT
>JAEWIW010000345.1 GCA_023386855.1 Bacteroidota bacterium
CATTATGGATCATAAGATTCCCTTTGGCAATCACTTCAATGGTTCCATTCTTTGCAGGATCAATCTTTCCGAGGTCACCGACTGACCCCTTGAATTCAGCCCGTGGATACTTATCACTTTCCATGTAATTTTCATTGAAGTGTTCCTGCATCAATGCTTTTTTAAATTCAAATCCACGGATAAGTACAGAAAACTGAAGACTGCCATTACGACGATCAAGCACAGCAGTTACAGACCTGTTCACTGCTTCAATATTTTCCATCGGCGCCCTGGACTCAAAACTGATTACACCTGTTTTTGTATAAAACTTTTCCTGGCCATAACTCTTAATGGATAGAACAATCAGGATAACCAGTATTAGATTTCTCATCATGTTATTGCAAAAATTAAATGTTGATTTATTGAATGATGATTCCATTATTCATCATGATATCAGAGCCCAGCAATTCATCGGCATTATAACCGGTACAATAACCCTTAATTATAAGGGTACTTCCCTTTGCAGGTATCGATACATCATTATTCATCTTATCCAGCACACAGCGAACCGACATATCGTTTGCCTTTAAAACTATCGTGTTGATATTGTTATAGGAATCAAATGAGGTAAGCACTCCTTTAACCTGCAATACCCTTCCCGAGTATTTTTTTGTTGCAGCCTTCTCGTCCATTTTATATTCATTCGCCAGGGTGGAAGCATCCAAAACAAAATCAGCAGGGCTGTCTTTAGCACTCATCGGGGCACGGGTATATTCATGGTAGCCATAAATAATTACAGCAAGAATAATAATGCTACCTGTAATGAACAGTAACTTTTTCATGCCTAATTATTAAGCGCTCCATTATCCACCCAGCACCTGATGGAATTGATCTGGGCCTGCGTTAATGAACCTGTTTTGGGCATAGCGCCCGACATAACAGCAGCTTTCATTCTTGAAGCAGCATTCTTTGCATGCGTATAAGTAAGAAGGGGACCTACGCCATTAACACTGCCATCGCCATGACAGTCACTTCCAAGGGCGCATTTGGTTTCAAGTATGGGTGCTATGTTAGCGGAAAATGCAGCAGGCACGCCCTGGCAGGGATCGGTATTGCCAGGATTAAGCACTTCATCCTTGTCGCTGGAACAGCTGGCTGCACCGATCAACAGCATAAGCACCAGCAAGGGTTTTAAATAATTTCTCATGGTGAAAGATTTGGTGGAAGAAAAGATTCTGACCACTTAATACGCTTCACCATTTTTGAAGGTTGCCTTTATCCTATTTTAATTGATCCCAGGCTCTAATGATCTCTTCGGCGTGCTGTTTGGATCTTGGCTTCCTGAATATTTTTTTTATGATGCCCTGCTCATCTATGAGGAATGTTGTACGGTGCAATCCCATGTACTTGATTCCGTATAAATTCTTTTGTCCCCAAACACCATAAGCATCAATGATTTCATGCTTTGGATCCGCAAGAAGCGTGAAAGGAAGTGAGCGCTTTTCAGTAAATTTTTTATGAGAGGAAATATCATCCGGGCTTACACCCAATACTATAAAACCCTTGCTTTTAAGCAGGGCATAATTATCACGAAGATTACATGCCTGTACAGTACAGGTAGGGGTATTATCTTTGGGATAGAAGTATAATACAATCTTTTTCCCCTTATAATCTTTCAGTGAAATTTTATTTCCTTCCTGGTCTTTGGCGGTAAATGCCGGTGCCTTATCGCCTTCATTTAGTGTGATCATTTCCTATCTTTTAAACCGGTAAATTTTTTCTGTTATATTGCCTGCTTCATCTTCAGCATGGATCATCAGTTCATGGTCTCCTTTCAACACTTTTTCATCAAAATGATAAATGAAAGTTCTTCCCTTATCATTACTAAACCTTATCCATTGTCCATCCACTTCGGCGCGAACATTTTTAAATTTTTCAAGGTTATCTTTCACAGTAAACACAATCCTTGATGCCCTTGAAAGATCAGATCCATTTGTGAATCCTGATGGTATGATCACCGGTGGTTCATGGTCAACAACAAGCTGGAACGAACCCAGGTCACGGAAGGCTGCGGATGCCCATTCATGCTGCCATTCAACCTTCTGCACCGATTTCTTTGATCCTGCAAACCACTCCATCACTGTACGGTCTGCATCCTTATCATTAAGTGCCCTGGATGGCTTTATCCTGACAACAATAGAATCCTGGAGAGGAATATAAGATGCACCGATGGAATGGACGGCAGATACAGCGGCAGGTGAAGAAGCTGCAGACCTCCTGTAGGCAAGCTGCACGGAATCATAAAGGCATTGCTCCCCTACCATGAACTCACAATCTTCCGACTCGAATACATCAATCATCTGGGGATAGAACATCTTTCCAATTGCAGGTTCTGGTGCGGGTTCATTTCCATTCCATTTAACAGAGAACCTGATCACCGAAGTATTCTGATCGGCATCCTTAACAATGATCTTTACTTTATGCACCTGGCCATCGCTAAGATCAATCACGCCATTTCCATTTTCTTTCCAGTAGATCGAATTTATATAGCCTGGAAGCTCTGAAAGATGTTGCAAATAAATACCTGCGTTTTGTTTGTAACGGTAATCTATATGCGCATTTAAATAGCGGGTATCGTTATAACTGATCTGGTCCATAATGAAACCGGTAACAGGAGCTTCATCAAGTTCAAGGGTTCCGGAATAAACGCCATTCAGGTTTGAAGAACCATTATGGGTATCATACCCAGTAAAAGCAAGACTGATCCTTGGAGAGGCCACAGTGATCAAAGAAGTGCCGGGAGCATAACTACCTGGACCGGCTGCTTTCAAAGAATAAATTTTCGGTGATTGCTGGTAAACGCTTTTCGTTCTGTCATAAATGCCGAGGCGGATCAGCCGGGGAGCAATATTGTCGGTAAAAGGGAAACCAAATAGCGCGGGGTTCAGGTTTACATCGTCTTCGGTTCTGCGGATCTCGAAGTGCAGGTGCGGCGCCTGGGACCCACCGGTATTTCCACTATAGCCAATGAACTCACCCTTCTTTACAGGAAGCACGCCGGCAGGGATTTCCAGCAGTATATGCCATTTTTCTTCTTCGTATTGCTTTTTCTTGAGGTAGGCTTCAATTTTAGGGTTGAAGTCGTTCATGTGCGCATAAAGGGTGGTGAAACCGTTTGGATGGGTAATATAGAGTGCCCTACCAAAACCGGCAGGTTCGATCTTGATGCGTGAGATATATCCATCAGCGGCCGCATGCACGGGCAGGTTCTCCCGGGCATTGGTTTTAATATCAAGCCCCATATGATAATGGTTGGGCCGGAGTTCACCAAAGTTCCCGCTCAGGCTGATGGGTATATTCAACGGGTTCCTGAAGTAACCGGTCGGGTAATACTCCGGTTGTGGCTGCCCGTTAGCAGTTAAGAATAAATTAATCCAGGTGATCAGCAACAAAATCGAATACTTCTTTGTCATAATATTATTAAGTGATGGCAAAATTAGGGTCTAATTATTCTATTCCCGAACTGGGTAAAACTTTTCAAAGACGGGAACAGGTAAACCAAAAAGAACCATTGATTTGTTAATAATGGCAGATTTGCGCGAATGGTATGGTTTTTTCTACTGTTAGGCAGCTAAATCAAAGTTATATACGTCTTAATAATTCAAACCTTACCATTTATGACTAAATTCTATAGCAGGTGGCTGATTCTCCTGATCCTCGTGGTAGGTACAGTGATTGGAATGTTTAAAGGAACAGAAGCTAAGCAGAAATGGGTTTTTAAAATTAAAAACCGTTATGAAGAAAAGAAACACCAGGACGAACAGAAAAAATTCTGCGAAGATGGTGGCGTTTGCCTCGATGACATCGAACTGGCTGCTTTTCACAACAGTTAAATCACCTCAACTTATAAATTGAAAGCCTTTGCC
>JAEWIW010000417.1 GCA_023386855.1 Bacteroidota bacterium
CAAATAAATCGATTCATTAGTTAATTGCAGCAAAGAGATTAATAAAATGATTTTTGCGTGGCCACATAACCGGTAGGCCGGGCAATCGTCACTACACCGGTTCCATTGTAAAGATCATCCACTTCAACATAAGCGGATTCGCCTGGTTTTAGGAAAGGAATATCATAAGCCTTGGTTCCCTGGTAATTGCCAGTACTGTCGCTTAAATAAAGTTTATACCCTTTAACGGCATGCTGTGGCAATCCTATACTTCCAAACACCAATATGCTTAGTTTATCTTTTTTCCATTTATTCATGGTTTGAATCTCTATAGGGGAAGAAAGGTCGCGAAGCACTTTCATGGAAGGTTTTGGCTTTCCATACATATCATATACACCATGTATGCGGCGGCGGTATTTATTTTCTTCTTTTGTGCCTGGATAATGCGTACGATAATCGGTAAGGTCGAAATAGATAGCACCTTCTACATAAGGCTTCGATTCATAAATCGCCATATGGTAGATCAGGTCCTGCAACCTTCTTTCATCTCCTCCTTTGAAATTGGGTTCACAAAGACCAAACTCAGATATAAAGAAAGGTTTATCGGGGTACGACATATGAACACTATCGAGGTACCGGTGAATTTGTCCTGTTGGCACCGGCCACCAGCTTCCACCATATTCATTCATCATGATATAATCGCCATAACTTCCTGCATCGGGAACAAAGTTTGAAGCATTACTAAAGCCATGCGTAATGGTATTGCTTACATAACTAACCATGCGGGTTGTATCAAGTGAGCGGGCCTTAGCAACAAGATCTTCCACCATCTTTTTGATGCCTGCATCACGGCCATTCAGTTCATTACCCACTCCCCAGGCAAAAATGGAAGGATGATTATAATGATTGCGGATCATTCTTTCCAACTGGAGGCTGGCGATGCTGCGGATGGTGTCGTTTGAAGGTGTTTCACCACCCCATAAAGGAACTTCTTCCTGCAGCAGGATACCATTGCGATCACAGAAATCAAAGAAAGCATCATCCTGCTGGAAATGCTGGCGACTGAAGATGCAATTCACATCTTTCATCAGTTTTCCATGCCTGGTTATTTCTTCGATCGGTTCGGCAAAACCATATTTTGGATTGGAACCTGCGGTCCACTCCACTCCCATCAGTTTTATTCTTTCACCGTTAAGGAAGGTTTGTCCATTTACAAATCGAAAATCCCTGAAACCCACTGTGGCAGTGATTTTGTCGGTTGCTTTTTTGCCATTAAGAATGGTAACATCAATACGGTAAAGATTGGGGAAGTCGATATGCCAGGGGTTAATCCTGTCAAGGTTGAAGGTGGTTTGGACCACTCCATTGATCAATGTTGGCGACGTGGTTTTCTCCAGTATAACTTTTTGGGTTGACTGGTTCTCTTCTCTAACGGTGATGTGTAAACGAAGATTTTTACCAGCTTTCTCATCAAGCCCCAGTTTTAAGGCAAGTGTACCAGAGCTATCTTTTAAGTTTAATTGGGGTACTGCATGGAGGTAGGAAGCAGATGGTTTACCGGAAACGATTAACGCTGCAGTCCTTATCAATCCACCATCATTGGGCCAGTCGAATGAATTGGCAAATGGAACTTTATTCTTTCCATAATCATTATTCACTGCTACGGTAATGATATTTTCCTTTCCATATTTAAGCTGGTCATCGAGAACGATGAACAGTTTATTGAATCCATCGCCAATATTTTCACTTATCTTTTTTCCATTCACATAAATAAAGGAGGTGTGGTTAATGGCGCCGAACTGGAGCACCACGTGTTTATTCTTCCAGGAAGCAGGTACGGTAATTTTTTTCTGGTACCATCCCCATCCATAGTGGTTCTGGTTTTCTTCTTCAACATTCCAGGTATGAGGAAGTTTCACCACCCTTGCACCCGGAAGAGGATGTTCAAACCATTTCTCGTTGAGCCCGGCTGCTTTCTTATCCATGCTGAACTGCCACTGGTCATTTATGGCGATGGTATCGCGTTGGGAATAAGAAGCAAGGGAAAAAAACAGGACTAAAATGGTGAAGAAATAACGCATTTCTGAAAGTTTTTAATTGCAGGCTCTTAAAGAGGCTGGAATGACAGCCGAAGTTAGCGGATATAATTATGGACAGAATGCGATATGGGCATAGATAATTCTTTGGAATTATCCATTCAATCAACTTTTTTAGCAGGAAGCAAGTAAACCAAATCACCAAGGGAATCTAAAAACTTACAGCAATTAGAAATTCTTCTCTAAATTGCCGCAATGTCCTCTAAACAAATCACCATAAAGGATCTTGCCCGGCGGCTCAATATTTCCGTATCCACGGTTTCCAGGGCATTGAGGAATGCGATCGATATTAACCCTGAAACAAAGCAGGCCGTACTGGACCTGGCCGAAAAACTGCATTACCAGCCTAACGTAATGGCCCAGGGACTGGTCAAAAAGCGAACCCGCATCATAGGCATCATCGTTCCCGTAATTCATTCCAATTATTTTTCCGAGGCGTTGAGCAGTATGACTGAAATTGCCAATGAATATGGCTATCACCTGATGTTTTGCCAGAGTAATGAAGATGAGGAACAGGAAAAAAAGAACATCAAGAAGCTGCTGGCCTGCCAGGTAGACGGGATCCTGATATCCGTTTCAAAGGACAGCCAGGATATTTCCGAGCTGGAAAAAGTGCGCAGGGCTGGTGTTCCGATTGTAATGTTCGACCGCACGCTGGCGGAATTCCGCTGTAATAAAGTGGTGGTCGATGAATACGAGGGTGCGTTTAAAGCGGTGGAACATCTCATTAAAAAAGGATGCAGGCGGATCTCCCATATTGCGGGTCCAATGAATGCATCTGTGTCTACCAACAGGATGAAAGGTTATGTTGATGCACTGGAAAAAAATAAAATCCCCTTCGATAAAAGTATGGTCTTCCGTTGCGAAGGCTTTGAAGAAGATGCTCTTGAAGCGATAAAAAAGATCACGAAACTAAAACCACTTCCCGACGGGATCTTCTGCATCAATGACCTTTCGGCGATCACTGCCATAAAATATTTAAAGAAAAAAGGAATACAGGTTCCCGAAGAAATCAGGGTGGTAGGATTTAATAATGACCCTGTAAGCGAGATGGTTGAACCTTCACTTACTACCGTAATGCAACCCGGTTACGAAGTAGGAAAGCTGGCAATGAAGATGCTGGTAGATGAAATTGACAAACCGGTAAAGGATTTCGAAACCGTTCAGTTGCGTACCCAGCTTATCATAAGGGGCTCAAGTAAATAACCCCCGTGGCACGGGGGCGTGGCACGGGGGCGTGGCACGGGGTCATAAAAACCCCGGAATTACGGTCTATTTCTTCTTCTTTTTCTTATTCTCCAACTTCACAGCTGCGTTGTAGTCTACAACATAATGCCACCAATTATTGAGTTTTCCATCTTTTTTATTGATGCCCTTGTAATGCGGGATATGCCTGTACCACCAGGTCATATAACCGAGGTGTGAACATTTCCACTCCTGGCAGTCCACCGTTCTTGGGTTTTCCTGTTTTACATCAGGGTAATTGAACCAGCTGTCGGCATAGGTCTTCACTTCTGTCTTATTCACCCAGTCATAATCGTGGGTAGCATTAGGTGGGAAGTGAATGTTACCGATATTGGCCTTGCCTGGATCCACTTTATCATAAGTGGTGAAGAGTTCCCAGTTATTTTTATCAGCCGCTTTATTATCCCACCTTCCATACACTTTGCGCATGATGGATTCAAAGCGGTGGCCATAACTTTCCAATGCAAGCGACATCTCCCTTTCATAGTTCAGTCCCATGATGGTCAACAGGTCTTTACAGGAACTTCCTTTTACGGGGTTTGAATTGAGCCAGAAAGCATTCTGCCCTGCAAAAGTGGATTCCCACATTCCGCCATAAGGGAAGGTCCAAACCCATACTTCATTGATAATGCCTTTATCCCTCATATCACAAAAACCATAATGATCAATGAAGGCATTATAATCAAAAGTAGTTTCCTGTTTTTTCAGGGTTTCCCAGTTGGGTTCCTGCATCAGGCTTACCAGGCGATCAAAGCTTAAGGGCTTGTCTTCATTTTTCAGCCTGGTAAAAAATACCGCGTCATCATAGATCTTCACGATCTCGTATTTTACTGCACCACCACTAACTGAATTAAGCGTATCTCGATACGCATTCATCAGCTCCCAGGGATCATGCCATTGGAATTTATACCCTGGAGTTTTAAAAACTTCATGCATGCGTTTGTTGCCCATGGATGGGATCTTTGGATCCTGCATTACCACGGCTACTTTTACAACAATAGGCTTGGCTACATCAAGCTTATGTTTCTGCTGCGCGAAGGCAGCAGAAAACATAAGGATGGCTACTAAAGAGAATGTTATTCTATTCAACACTGAGATCATTTATTGATTTAAAATTTAGAATGTTCCGTCAAGATGTGTATAAGGAAAGCGGCAGGAGATCACCCATGTTCCGGGCTCATTGAAGACCACTTTTGAACGCAGCCTGATATACCATTTTGAAGCACCCCAGCTTGGATCGGGCCATGGATTCAGGAAGGGATATTTTTTATCTACATACACTTCCTTATGCAAGGTTGCTGTATCCAGGACAGTAAAGTCCATTGTACCGCCTTTCAGGTAACTCAAAAGATCCTTGCGGGCAGGAAATGGAGCCGTAGGGAATTCCACCATCGCACCTTCAGGAAGGTTCTGGCGGTTAATTGAATAATCAAAATAACTTTCAGTTCCCGGGGCGTAGGTTGCATAATCCTTTGATGCAAAAATTTTTCCTTCAGCATCAAAGTACTGGATCAGCACTTTAACGGAATTAGTAGGTTCATCACTCAGCTTATAGATATCCACGAATTCTTTACCATTGCGGTCGTAGATATTCTGGTGGCGGTCCACTGCATCTTCAGGGATATTATCGTATAAGGTGAAGGTTGACTCACCATTGTTATTTACCAGCAGGATCGCTGTTGCAGCCTGGAAGAAAGTGAATGGCTTCCTGTCAGCAGTAAGTTTGATGATCGCATAATCCTTATAGATCTTCTCACCCTTACTATTCTTCACTTTTACATCCACATGAAACACATCACCTGCATTTTTAAAATTGCTGGTGGTTTCAAGGTATTGCAGCATTCCATTTACGGGGTTGATACTGAATGCCGGCATTTCGGTTTCCCTCAGCTTTGCATTGATAAGTTCTTCCGTGGTATCGGTCTTATTATTATAAGGTTTTATCCAGGTCTTGTAACTGTAATTCTGGAAGAACTGGTCCGAATGATTACCATTTGCATCTCTAACATCCACGATAGAGAATTCTGCAGGCTCTGATGACCCATCGAGCCATGCGATATCGGTAGATCCTTTTCCACCCAGTGGAATCAAAATGGTGTCTGCACCTTTCAGGTAAAGATCCTCGCTCAGAAAACCTTTTTCTGCAGGGATCTTATAGCAGGCCCCAAGTGAAGCCAGTAGCAGTGATCCCAATATTATTTTTTTCATGATTGTTAAGTTTGATTAATTCTCTTAAAGCCGATCGTCTGATCTTGTTCCAAAGAAAAATAACGTGTGATAATAATAATGATCAGTGAAAGTGTAGTCACCACTGTAGATCACGTGTACTGCACCATTGTTGGTGTCCACATCCGAGATATACATTTTATACACCTGGTCGCACTCAGGATTATCATAACCCATAGATACCCGCTGGCTGGGCGACATTTCCCAATTGGCCCCGCGTTTAAAATGAACCTGTATTTTCTTAGGCCTGCTTTGCATGAAGTTTGAATACTGGTAGCCTTCTCCTGGCTGACCACCGCCATCCCATCCTGCACCTGGCTCTGCATTTACTTCTTCAACAGTTAAGCGAAGTGAATCACCGCTATGGGTTTCCAGCATAAGTCCCTCTTCAGGAATATTACTGCTCAGGATCTTTCCATCTACGATATACATTTTAAGCTGCTGCAACTCATCGGCCGGGAGATCATCAATAGTCAGCATAGTGGCGTTAGGGTCAAGCCTTAGCCTCCTGTTATTCATCCTGCGCAGGTAGCGGTTTACCGCGTAATTGCTCGGGGCTATAAGGGTAACATTTCCATTTACCTCGTCTTTCAACCCTGCCTTTTCGATCAGCTTTGCTGTTGAAGTAGTGACCTCAAAAGAATTGAGGAAATCGAAGGTCGACTGGTTAACCTTGTTGGTTTCGTTTTTGGTACCTCCAATGATATAGTCCTTCGAACAGGAGTTCAGCAGGAGGGCCATCAATGGAAGCATGCCTATCAAATATTTTTTCATAATGTGTTGTATTAAGGTTTACCAAACTGTTTTTCCGTTCCAGTAAGGTGTTTGTTCAATCAATTTGTTCGTGGTCAGGATCCTTCCGCTAACAGGCCAGTAGTATCCTTCCTGCTGGTATCTTTCAGGAGTCATCGCTGAAGAGAAAGGCCAGTAGTTGTTACGAACATAATCGAAGAATATTTTTCCTTCACCAATCAGCTCAGCAGTTCTCTGTTGAAGCACTTCTGTCATCAGGTCAGATCCTGAATAAGGCAACAAACCTGCGCGTGCTCGGATCTCGTTAACGATCGGAGCCGCATTGGCTGCCTGGTTATTCTTGATATAGGCTTCAGCAAGCAGCAGCTTAACACCGGTGAACCTGAATACAGGAATATTTGATTCAGCGAAATAAGCATTGTATTCATTCCACTGCCTTGCAGGGTCAACAATGAATGATGCGAATTTTGTCATCCAGGTTACCATGTTACGATCCTTTGCCACCTGGCTAACATCAGAATAAGGTTCATTATAAGGAGATTCCCATGCCTGCCAGAAAAGATCTGCACGCCTGTCTTCCGGGTATTCAGGATAAATGAATTCTTTCTTGTTGGCAGGAACCCAGTTGATATAGTTTGCCCTGTCCTTGCTTTCATCACCATCTAATGGAGATAATTTACAGGTCAGTGATTCAATACCACCCTGGTCGGCACGATAGGATTCACCCTGGTCAAAAGCAATGTTCAATTCAAATACCGCTTCTGAACTTTGTCCTTTGAACATGTTCTTTACAGAAGAACTATTATCATAAGGAACAAGGCTATACCTTCCATTATTCACTACATCTTCAAGAACAGTTACTGCATTGGAGAGGTATTCGGTGTTGGCTTCACCATCTCTTTGCTTAAGGAAAGCCATCCAGAGATTTGCATAACCGCTCAAAGCTTCGGCACTTCCCTTGTT
>JAEWIW010000056.1 GCA_023386855.1 Bacteroidota bacterium
ATGCAGAAAATGACCCTACCGTGAACGTAAGCGCAACCAACTCAAGCATTGATGCCATCAATGCCTGCAACCCACAGGTAAAGCCTTTGAAAACGCTTTGGCCAACCGGTGGTCATGCGATCTGGGACCGTGCATTTGACACAGCCTATACATGGCAGAACCCCAACATCTTTGAATGGTTCCTGGGTCAAAACAAAAGCCTTGCGCCTAATAAGTTCCCGGTTGCGCAGGCAGGTGCTGACCAGGTAATTAATCTTTCTTCCACAAGCGCAACGCTCGACGCCTCTGCTTCAACTGATGCAGATGGAAGAATTGCACGCTATAGCTGGAAACAATTAAGCGGTCCGGTTACTACTTCCATCAGTACACCTGTATCTTCCAACGGTAAAACCCTGGTAACAGGATTATCAGCAACAGGTGAATATGTATATGAAGTGAAAGCGTATGATGATCGTATGGGTTATTCAACCGATATCGTAAAGATCTCCCTATTGGCAACCAACCAGGCTCCCATTGCAAAAGCAGGAGCCGATCAATCCATCACGGTTACTTCAACTTCCCTTGATGGTTCCAATTCATACGATGACCAGCGCATTGTTTCTTACAGGTGGGTTCAGTTAAGCGGACCTTCAACTGCAGTATTTTCTTCACCTAAATCAGTTAACACAACAGTGTCTATGCCTGTTCCAGGGTTATACAGGTTCCGCCTTAGAGTATGGGATGCTGAAGGACTGATCGATGTTGACGATGTATTAGTAACGCAACAGGAAACCCAAACCGTAACAACATTAAAATGACAGGTAAAATATTTATAAAGCAACATCAATAATATAAATGCCTCCATGAGTATCAAACTTATGGAGGCATTTATATTATAACATCCCGCCTTTTAACCAATTTATTAATTACCTGAATGGCCTGTAAAATTTTACATCTGCCAGTTCCAGCATCGGCTTATCTCCACTGGAATCGCCATAACAATAAATGCTTTTATATGCTGCAAGGTCATAACTGCTTTTGATCCTGTTTACTTTTTCTTCACCATGACAGTTCCTGCCCTGTATCCTTCCACTCAATTTTCCTGATGCACATTCCATCCTCGTGGCAATAAATTCCAGTCCCTGTTCACGACACCAGATACCGACCCAGTTTTCAGCAGAAGCAGATACAACCACAATCCTGGCCCCTTCAGCTCTCAGCATTTCGATCTCTTTCATGGCCTTTGTACGAAGCAGGCCCGGGATAACTTTGATGGCAAAATCTTCACAAAGCCTGTTGAAATCTTCAATACCGGTATCAGAAAAAAAATGTCTTAATACTTTTTCCTTTGCCAGCTGGTTGCTGATAATACCCAGTTTAAATGCAACAATGAAAGGACTGTACATCATGAAACCCAATACAAAGGACAGATCACCTTTAGCATAACGAATGAATTCCAGTAATGTATCCTTCCTGGTAATGGTTCCATCGAAATCAAAAAAAGCGATCTTCGAACTCACAGTTTCATTTTTTTAAACATTGCTTCCGGAATATTCCTGATGATACACATGATATAACGCCAGAACCATTTTACATAAATAGTGTTCTTTCCAGACTTTACTGCATTAAACACTTTATCGGCCACTTCATCCGGTTGTGCCGTTAACATGGGCGGCAGTTTAAGATCACTGGTCATCTTCGTATTGACAAAGCCTGGTTGCACGGATAATACGTTAACCCCCGCATGATATAACCTGTTCCTCAGCCCGGAGAGATAAGCCGTAAAACCAGCTTTCGCACTACCGTATAAGTAATTGCTTTGCCTTCCCCTTTCTCCTGCAACCGAACTGATACCAACTATTACACCAGACTTTTGCTGCTCATAATAATTGGCAATAATATTTAAAATAGAAACAGCGCCGGTATAGTTGGAATGAATGATCTTTTCGGCCTGGCTCCAATCCTTTGTAGCGGCAGCATTATCACCCAGCAATCCAAAAACACAGATCGTGATATCGGGCTTAACAGATAATCCATTAAAGAATGCTTCATGGGATGCAAAATCAAGCGCATCAAATTCATGAAGGGTACATTGTATTCCAGCCCTCACTTCAAGATCAGATTTAAATGAAGCCAGTCGACCCGCTGAGCGTGCGGCAAGCTGTATATTATAACCGGCTTTGGCAAAACGTCGCGCCAGCGCAACAGCCATATCGGATGCCGCTCCAAGAATCAATACTGTAGACATGTTTAAGATTGGTTATCGGTCAAATGTAACCGCTTTGATTGAATGGAACTTATTTTTCCTGAAGGATTATATTTCCTGACAATATTCCTGAATTCTTCAAGCCTGGGATACCCGGCTTCAAGCACTGAAGATTTCATCCTGGCATCCTTCGACATATAAAGCCTTCCTCCATACTGCAACACAACCTGGTCGAGCTGGTCAAGGAATTCAAATAATCCATCCCTTACAGGGAAGTCGAGCGCAAGAGTATACCCCTGGAATGGAAAAGAAATAAGATCATCCTGCTTACCAAACACTTTCAGCACCGCAAGAAATGAACCCAGTCCCTGGTTGCTGATCCTGTGCAGGATCTCGATCAATCCTTCCTTGGCATGCATGGGAAGAACAAACTGGTATTGAACAAATCCTTTCCTTCCATATCCCCTGTTCCAGTTCAGCACCGCATCAAGCGGGTAAAAGAAAGGTTCGTACGACACCACGTTATTGATTTCCTTTTTCATGTTCTTACCATAATAAAGGAAGTTGAAGGCTTTTACAGTGAAGCTGTTCAAAACCCATGAAGGCAATGTAACCGGAAAATTGATCTGTTTTTTCTTAGGCAATGCAAGCGGATCCTTTCGTAATTTCTCAGGAAGATCTTCCACTTTTGCATGTTCACCCAATATTAAAATACTTCTTCCAAAATGCGCTCCTTTTTTCAGACAATCGATCCATGCAACGGAGTATGTATAGTGCTTGTATTCTTCAAACAGTTTAAGAACCTCTTCAAGGTTTTCCGCCTTGATCTGTTTTTGTTTGATATAAGCCGTTTCAATTTTCTTCAGCCGAAACTTCACTCTTGTCACTATCCCTGTAAGCCCCATTCCACCACATGTAGCCTGGAACAGGTCGCTGTTCAATGTTGGTGAGCAGGTCATGATGCTTCCATCACCGAGCATCACATCCATTTCAATAACCTGGTTGGAAAAGGATCCATCAACATGGTGATTTTTTCCATGTACATCGCTGCCAACTGCACCCCCCACCGTGATGAACTTGGTGCCGGGTGTTACGGGAAGGAACCATCCCTTTGGTACAATAACCTCCAGGATGCTGTCGAGCATTAAACCACTTTCACATTCGAGTATACCATTGATGGTATCGAAGGAAATTATTTTATCGTATTTGGTAGTAGTGATCGTTTCTTCACTTAAGGAGGCATCGCCATAACAACGGCCATTGCCTCGCGGGATGAAGTGACCGGATTTACCGACTAACTGCTGAAGCTCAGTGGTGAAACTGAAATATCTTTCTTCACTTTCAATGATTGGATAATTGCCCCAATTTGAAATTCTCTTTTTCATTACTCAAAAAATGTTATGTCACGTATGTATAGAATTACAAAGAAACTGATAATCCACAGGATAAGCGTGATTTGAATGAATCGGTCCTTGTACAGGATATCAGTGGGCGAGCCGGCCTTGTTGGAAACAAATGTGATCTGAAGATACCGCATGATGCCTGCAATTACAAACAGGGAAGTATAATATAACCTATGCCCGAATTTCTCATAGGAAACTGCCGATACAGTATAATTAATATATGATACAATCAATATAGCACAAAATAATGCCAGCATGGTATTAAGAAAATCCAGTGTATATCCTTTCACTGCCTTGCGCATTTCCATTCCTGTACTGATCTTAAGTACTACGTCATCCCTTCTTTTTCCAATGGCCATGAACAAAGCGAGAAGGAAAGTCATGATGGTAAGCCATTGCGTTAAGCCAACATCTGCCAGTATGGAGCCGGCTTTCACGCGAAGTACAAAACCTGCCGACAGGATCAGGATATCAAGTATGGAAATATTCTTTAATCCCAGTGAATAGGAAAGATTAAGCACATAATAGATGCCCAGTACAAACAACAGCTTACCGCTTTGATCAAGCCAGTATGCCAGCAATGTACCTGCAACAAGCAACACAACACTGATCACTAATGCCGCGCTTTTATTTA
>JAEWIW010000103.1 GCA_023386855.1 Bacteroidota bacterium
GGACCGGCGGATCGGGTAGAAGGGGCATTGAAAAGCTTACGCGTTTAAAGATGGATGCTTATCAAAACCGCAAGCAGCTTGCCGGTCCCGAATTGCAGGATATTGATAAGGCAGTGGCCCGGCAGGACAGCATCCTGAATTCCATTCAATCCACCATTGATACCAAGAGAAAAAACTACCAGGCATCTTTACAGGATAATATAGGGTTCCTGGAAAGGAACAAGGCGCTTTCTGACCTGTCCGACGAGGAGAGTAGTGTTTACTGGTCGTGCCTTTTACTCAGCCTGCTGATCATATTAATAGAAACCGGTCCCATCTTTTCGAAACTTATCATGCAATCGGGCCCCTATGATATTGCTCTTGCCAAAGAAGAGCTGCTCAATATGGCAGATGCCGAAAATGATATCCGGCGCAATAAAGCAATGGTGTTTGAAAGAAATAAAAAATACTACAATAACCGTATTGATATTTCCGAAGAACTATTATCCCAGCTCACCCAAACCCAGCGAAAGAAAATCCGCGATGCCTTTGAAAAGTGGGAGCGGGGTGAAAAAGATCCGCGGAACAGGGCGCCATTAAAGGATCTTATTGCCGACCTGAAATCCGAACTCGAAGTGCCTGAAGAAGTGCTATTATAAAGTAGACGATATTCTTTCAAATAATAAGGAAGCCCACCTGGCATATTCCATTGAAGAGGGATGAAGTCCATCCTGCGCGAAAAGGGAGGCATCATTTGGCCGGTCAATGAAACTGCTGGTAATATCAATAAAGGAAACCTGTTCATTCGAACTGGTTTCCTCAATAATGGAATTGAACCTGCCAATCTCTGCAGTTATTTTATCGCGGTCGCGATCTTCCGCGAATGGTGAAAGTCCCCAGTTGGGTATGGAAAGAACATGAACATTTTTCCGAACATTATTAGCAAAACCGATGGCATCAAGCAGTAATTCATGAAACTGTTTTGAAAAAACTTTTTCACTGCCACCCCTGTACTGGTTGTTCACTCCAATCAATAAGGTTACAAGGTCGTAATGCGAGTTGAACAGGTACGACTGCATATTCTCCTGCAATTCATCCGTGGTCCATCCTGTTTTTGCAAGGATCTCTGGTGAATGGCAATCATAATATCCAGCCCTGAGTAATTGAACCAGCTGGTAAGGAAAAGATTGAAAAAGGGCGACCCCTTCACCAATGGTGTACGAGTCGCCCAAAGCCAGGTAAGAAATCATTTACGTTATTTTTATTGCATGCCCTGCATTCCGTTCTGCATTCCTTCTGCTTCTCCCTTGGTATTTTTTCTCTTGAACAGTGCCGCATCGAATTTACCAAAGCGGTAGCTGAAGTTAACCCTTACGATCTGCGCATCCCTTCTTCTCCAGTCGTCCTGTACAAAGCCCATTCCTTCTGAATGCACTGAATACTTTCTTGATCGAAGCACATCATTCATGTTAACAGAAATGGTGGCTGTATTCTTTTTGATCTTGATATCCTTTCTTAATCCAAAGTCAACACCATAGTTGGCAGCGATATAACCCTGTGAAGTGGAAGGGGAACCTCCCATCCATCCACCACCGCCTCTGCCGCCACTGCTGTTGCTGGTGGATACCGGCAATGCACTCTTGGTCTGGTAATCGGCCGATAATTGTATACTCCATCCTTTACCAAATTTGAAGGTATTGTTCAGCTTGGTAAATGAACTTGTTCTTTCATTATCCAGTGTCTTCACAATATTGCTTCCATTGATCTTGGAATAATAGACGTTGGTATTCAGGTTCAGCTCCCACCATTTGGTGAGCGTGTTCCTGAACATCAGTTCAAGGCCGGCAGCATAAGCTGAACTGGCATTGATATAGGTTGATACAAAGGCGGAATCACCACTGCTACCCAGTTCCTGCCAGTTTTGGTATCGCGTGATCAGGTCAGTGGTATATTTTCCGAACAGGGTTGCCAATACGCTATTGTTTTTCTCTCCATAAAACTTCTGGTAACCCAGTTCCAGTGAATTGGTAAACTCTGGTTTCAGGTCGGGATTACCTGTCTGGTAATTAAGAGGATCAGAAAAATCAGTGTTAGGCATCAGCTGGAAAAAGTTTGGACGGTTGATCTTCCTGGTATAGTTCAGCTGGATGTCCTGCCTGTTTTTTAATTCCCTTGTAAGGAAGATGCTTGGGAACAGGCTGATGGGAAATTCATTGGAATAATTTGCCTTACCTAACTGTTCTCCCGAGTAGCTTGAACTTTCTGCCCTTAATCCCAATTGGTAATTGAACTTATCCTTAACCTTCTGTGAGTACACGCCATAAGCGGCATACACGTAATCAGTGTACTGGAAGTTATTGCTGATAGAAGGAAGAAGAACTCCATTGAGGTAATTGTCCTGTGAACTTTCAAAGGTCCTGATCTGTGCGCGTAACCCTGCTTCAACCTTAATATTATCATTAACTGGCGACACATAATCTGTTTGTGCCACAAGGAAGGTGTTCTTACCATTATTATTGATCTGCTGCAGCATCTCTGGTGATTTAGGATTGGTCTGGTTCATATCGTAGAACGACCTGAACCGGATATCCTGGGCATTATCATGACGGCTCTTATTGAAGTTCACGTCGGCAGTCCATTCGCGGCCTGGTTTGGTAAACAGTCGTTTGTAGCTCAGCATGGTTCCTGCATTCCTGAACTCCATGCCACCAAGTGTATTGCGGAAGCCGGTTTCAAAACCTGCTCCATTGGAAAGGGTATCGGTGAAGGTAGAGTTCCTGTTGTCGAAATCGAAATTTCCTTTTACAAAAGTCTGAGCAATGGTAAGCGTATTGCGGTTATTCAGGAAGAAGTCCAACCCGAAACGTCCGAAAGCAAAAGCACCGGTATTTTCATTGTCGTTCTTCTGGAATATGCTTGTATTGGGCGTTTCAAGCTGGTTTAAACGGGTTGTTTCACCCCATCCAAGTGATTTGCGCTGGTTATACATTCCATTAGCAAAGAAGTTCACTTTTCCCTGGCGAACGTTGATATCACCGCCAACATTGAACCTTGCTCGGGAATCGATCCCGGCCCTGATGCCACCATTATAACCGGTTTTCCTCGCTTTCTTCAATACAATATTAAGGATGCCCGACTGTCCACCGCTGGCATCGAATTTAGCCGATGGGTTGGTGATCAGTTCAACGCTTTCAATGGCGTCGGCTGGGATCTGTTCAAGTGTAAGGGTAGTGGGCCTGCCATCGACAAAGATCTGTGGAGCTGCGTTCCTAAGGGTAACATTTCCATCAATGTCCACATTCAGTGCAGGAACGTTTCGCATAACATCAACCGCAGATCCTCCTGAAGAAGTGATGCTTTTATCAACATTAAAGATCTTCCGGTCGATACCCATCTGCATCATGGGCTTGGAACCCGTAACCGTAACGGATGCCAGCACCTCGGCATCTTCTTCCAGTTTAATATTGCCAAGGTCCTTATCAAACTGGCTTAGCGCGGAGGTCATATCGTTGCCATCCGGTTTCTTCATACTGAAAGCAACCTTGTTCTCATAGGTTTTAAAACCAATGCCGGTGATCACCAGGCGGAAGTTGCCGAATACAGGGAGGTTTTCCAGGGCAAAATCACCATTCCTGGCGGTAAGCATACCCGAAATAAGGGTATCTTTTCTCTTTTTGGTAGCCGTGTCAAATTTCGTCATGAACAATTGCACTGATGCGGCTTCGACTGGTTTGTTGGCCTGGGCATCAACCACTTTACCGTAAAACCGGCCGATATTCATTTGCTGTCCACCGCCTCTCTGGCCACCCATTGGAACCTGTGCATAAAGCGACGTTCCCAGGAGAAAGCTCGCAAAAACAAAAAGTAATGATCGTAACATAATTAAGTTGTTGGAATTGATATTGGGCTAGATTAAAAATTTCACAAAGATTAGATGTCGCCACAGGTTTTTTCTTGCGGCGATTTCTTAATTCGTGTTCAATGGTAATATGTATGGTTAAGCGGTGAGAATTGTTATAAGAATCTGCAGTATACCGATGATAAAACCAAGTACGCCACCCAGGATCTCCACGAACCTGAATTCTTTAGCCATGATCTGCAGCAGAATGTCTTCCAGTTTATCGGAGGAGAAGGCCCTTACTTTTTCTGTGACAATTCTTTCAAGGTCGAGCTGTTGCTGCAGTTTACCCATATAATTTTTTAGTAAGGAAGGGAAGATGTTCTGCAGTTCTTCCATAAAGATCCCTTTTAATTCCTTGATGGTTTTCTCACCAATGAACATACTGATCATGGGCATGGCCTGCCCGAGGCGGACCCGAAGAAACTGGTCGATATGTTCTTCCACATGGGGAAGAATTTCTTTGATATTTTCAGGGTTGGTGATTTTCTGTTCAATTTCTTCAAATGATAATAATTCATCGGCCACAAGCTTTCCCAACTTTT
>JAEWIW010000126.1 GCA_023386855.1 Bacteroidota bacterium
ATTCTTCTGCCCTGAGCATCAAGGTAAACCAGGGAAGCACCATAGGTTGAAAAATTAATCGCTTTTAATTGGAATTCATCCGACCGGTTAAACATCTGGATATGCCTTAATACCCAGGAAACCAACAGGTCCACATCTTCGCAGGGAAAACCATCTTCATCAACGGTTTCTTCAAAACAGGCCGACTCTTCAAAAACCACTTCATAGTTTTCATCAAAGAGCAATAGTTTTTTATTGGTCTTACCAATATCAAAAACCGCAATGACTGGTTTCTTTGCTTTCATAATGTTTAATTATGCAGTGAATTACCATATCCTACAACAATGACTGCAAGGATGATTAAAGCGATCCCCGTGATAATCGTGTTCCTTGTTTTACGGGTAACACCATTCCATTCTTTAAGAGCAAAACCCCAGCCGTTGGCTACAAGAATGATGAATGCCATATGCAGTATCCAGGAGCTGGAGCCATTAGCAAGCTTACTTTCGCCCATGCCGTAAAACAGGTATTGCATAAACCAGGTAGTACCTGCAAGTGCACAGAACAGGTAATTCTTTAACAGCGGGGTTTTCCTGTTGGTATAATCAATATATGATCTGTTTCGCATACTTAAGACAAGGCACCAAACCAGGTTTGAAGCCAGTCCACCCCATAACAATACCACGTAAATAACATTGTTACGGAAAATAAAATTGATGGATTCCGATGGGTTCGCTGCCTTCCACATTGCATTTGCAGTTTCGGCCATCGGTGCACCGGCTTCAATTCCATAATTAAAACCTGCGCTAAGTATACCGGAAAGAATACAAATGACAAGGCCTTTTTTCAGGTTAAATTCTTTTACACTTTCCTTCTTCTTTTCATCAGACAATTCTTTCTCTTTTTGATATCCAGCTTTGCCACATACATAAATGCCAATCAGGCAAAGCACCACACCAACTAAAACCACGTTACCCCAGGTAGTGTCCAATAAATGCGTAAAAGTAACTTTGCCTTGAACATTCGCCAGGTCGTAATAAATGGGTGGTGCAAGTGCACCAAAGGCAGATGTGAATCCAAGCAATACAGAATTGCCCAACGACATACCAAGATATCTCATACCTAGCCCGTACATTAATCCACCAATACCCCAAAGAACGCCCCAAAAGAAGGTCCAGAAGAAAGTATCAAAAGACGCTTCAGCTATGATGGAACCAAACCCTGGTATGGTTGCCCATGCAACAATCGGAGGAATAATCAGCCAGGAAAATAAACCACCGGCAAGCCAATAGGTTTCCCACGACCAACCTCTTACTTTATTATAAGGTACATAAAAGCTACCCGAAGCGACTCCGCCAATAAAATGAAAAAAAACGCCAAGAATTGCCTGCATACAAAGTTCTGCTATTTGGTTAAAGTAAATTGATAGGTACCTGATCCTATTGACAGCATCAGCTTGTCTTTTGTTTTATCATCCACTCCCTTGTTTAATGAGGGCTTTATCCTCTTCCCACCTTCTTTAATTTTATCAATATCAGTTGTAGGAAAATAAACTTCTGCTTTAGCATTCGGAGGAATGGTGATATTCCATTCAAGTCCTTTCGCAGTCTTTTTCCAGGAGCTTTTCACCAATCCATATTTAGTATCGAGCGAGGCATCCACATAATCAAGCCCTTCAGGAAATACAGGATTCATGATCACTTTCTTAAATGCTACTTCCTTTGAATCTGATTTGATGCCCGCAAGATTTTCATAATACCAAATCAGGAGGTCACCCAGTAACATCTGGTGATTCCCGGAATTCATCATGGGGTTTGCGGCATCTCCATTCCATAATTCCCAAATGGTGGTTGCACCTTTCTCCATCATATATCCCCAACTGGGATAGGTCCTGTTTGTTGCGAGTTTATAAGCAAGTTCAACTGCTCCATTATCTGTTAGTCCACGCATTAACCACATACCTCCAATAATGCCTGAATTAACATGATCATCAAATTCTTTCAGTCTTCCACGGATATTAGTAAATATCTCTTCTTTATCCTCCGCAGGAACTAATCCAAAACTTAGGGGAAGCAGGTTGGCGGTTACTGTATTATTCGCATATGTTTTCTTATCTGCGTTATAATACTTCTTATTGAAAGCCACATGTACCTTATCGGCTATGCTTTTATATTCTCCTGCATCGGAAGGAATATTTAAAAGTTCAGCATAATGCTTCATCAGGTTCAGGCAATAATAGTAATAGGCTGAAGCCAGCAATCCCCCTTCGGTAATCCTGTTGGGATCCTTCGACCAGATAAGGTCTAAAGATTCTGGAGGCACACACCAGTCGCCATAATTATCTTTTAATACCAGGTCATTCTCATTATAGGTGTTCCACATATACAATACCCATTTCTTCATGGCAGGATATTGTTTCTCCAAGCTTTTCATATCACCGTATTGGCGCCTGAGCATTTCCGGTATCAGGATGAAAGCGCTGGGATAAGTAACATTATCTGCATAACGATCCCAGAAAGCAGGCGCTATATCAGGAATGCTTCCATTTTCTTTTTGAGCATCTTTAATATCATCGAGCCACTTTGCATATAACCGGGAATTATCAAACAAAAAGCTTTCTCCATATGAACTGATCACCCTGTCGCCTAACCAACCTACACGTTCATCTCTTTGCGGGCAATCGGTTGGCATTCCGCGGTAATTACCCCTGATCGTCCAGTAGGCACTTTTGTAAACCTGGTTTATGGTTTCATTGGAAGTATGGAAACTTCCAGTGGTTTCAATATCATCATAAATCACCTTGCCTTCAAAGTCCTTTGTTGTAGGAACATTTGCCAAACCTGATATCTCTGCGTAGCGGAATCCATGGTAAACAAACCGTGGCTCCCAGTATTCTATGTTATCCCCTTTCAGCACATACTTATCGGTGACCTGTGCATTCCGCATATTATCGAGGTATAACGAATCTTTTCCTTTCATGGTTTCAGCAAACCGCAGCGTGATGGTATCTCCTTTCTGTCCCTTGACCCTCATGGCTATCCAGCCCACCATATTTTGTCCCATGTCAAGGATATAAGTACCTCTTGAAGTAATAAATACATTCACTGGCTTAAGCACTTCCTTGACGCGGATATTTTCATTTGGTTGTGCTACCAGTTGTTTGGCGGAAGGTGGCATTATATTTACCGGTTTCCATTTGGCGTCATTGTACCCGGTTTTATTCCAACCGGGAAGTTCTCTTGTTGCATCATATTCTTCGCCATCAAATTCATTATTGGCAATAATGGGTCCCCGGTCGGTAACCTTCCACTGTTCATCCGAAACGATCAATGCACTGCTTCCATCAGCATATAAAACCCTTACCTGTACCAGCAGTCGGGGTAGTCCATAATGCACCTGGGGAATCTGGGTAAGCGGGTCAGGTTTTCCATGGTAATTGCGCATACCAAAGTATCGTCCATTGCCCAAAATGACTCCTATACAATTCTTACCCTGTTGTACCAGGTTTGTAACATCATAAGTATTATAATAAACTTTTTTATCATATTCTGACACGGTTGGAGCCAGTACATCATGCCCAGCTTTTTCACCATTGATGTATAATTCGTAAAGCCCAAGACCACTTATATATGCACTGGCTGAAACTATTTTTTTATCTGCTGAAAATTCCTTGCGCAGGTATCGTGCAGCAAGGCGGGTAAAAGTACTTTCGGGTTGATCTCTTTCGTTAAAACCATCCAGCCCGATCCACTTCGCTTTCCATTCAGATGAATCAAGTAACCCTACGGTCCACAACGCAGGCTCACTCCAGGTTTCGTCGCCCTTGTTGGTAAAAACTTTTACTTTCCAGTAACAGGATTGATACGATTGCAGGGGTCTTCCATTATATGTAATATTAATGGATGAGTCTGAATCTTTCTTTCCTGAATCCCACATATCGCCTTCATCCTTATCCAGTTTTTCAAGACTGCTTGCAACCAACACCTGGTATCCTGTTTGTTCAAGATCTCTTGCCGGCGATTGAATCTTCCAGCTAAGCCGGGGTTGTAATATATCACTGCCCCGCAGGCTATCCCTTCCTTCTACTGTAAGCGCGTATAATTTAAGGGAAGGTGTGGATGCACATTGTTGAAATACAATAACGATTGATATCAACAGTGTAATCAAAGAAAAACGAACAATATTTTTACGATAATTCATGATGTCTTTATTTACCTTATTTATCGCTCCAGCGATATTCATAACTTAATCGGCCCATCGGCATCGCAGTGCCCGACAGGTATGTATCCATGATGTCTTCGGGGTGCTCGATGCCATCAGTTACCTTGAAATAGATCCTGTTCTTATTTATGCCTGGCCCCAATTTACTCCTTGGCAATTTCAACTGTATAATGTCACCTGAAATAGAAAATCCTGCATTGGTTATGTTGGAATCCGAAAAGTTTTCATGGAGCTTTTTTATGGAAAAGGATTTTGCATTTGGCTGCTGGGATATAATATATTCATAACCTTTCCAACCTTTAACTGCCGGATCAGCTGTACCGATATACACATTCAATCCTTTAAGTGCAGCAGCAGAAGGTGTAAAATCCTTTTCTGTTCTTATGTAGAAATAGATATGTTCTTTATCATGTGCGACTTTTAT
>JAEWIW010000143.1 GCA_023386855.1 Bacteroidota bacterium
CCCTGTAACATACATCCATCGGGGGATTGCCAATACAGGGATTGGTAGATGGGTCAAAGCGAAGAAAATTCTCGCCGCTTAATGGAGCAATATGTGAACTTACATAGCTATTGTTCAATGCATTGAAGACCGACAGTGAAACTTCGTTATCCAATTGCCCCGGACTAGTGGCCCCGCAATCAATATACAATTTCAATGATACCAGGTATTCGCTAGTGTTGGGTGAAGCGCCGGGGCCGATATAAGTATATACCATTTCTCCTCCCTTGATATGAGCTGCGTAGGATGGCAGGTATAATCCGGCTACAAAGAGGATTATGGTAAGGATCTTCTTCATTAAATTCTCAATAAGGTTAAGGCGCAGCCCGACTGGAGTTCAACGGGTATCAGAGGTCTTCCAGGAAATGCCTGAGGGCAGCAACTGTTTCCGCCGTTTCCTCGAGCATACCCATATGACCGGAATTCCTGCAAATATGAATATAAGAAAAAGCAGGCATAGTTGATTGTTCTATACTTTTTTGCACAGGTACCGCCGTGTCAGACTCACCGGCAATAAAAAGAACCAGTTTTTGAATAGACTTTAAAATATCCGTCCTGTCGGGCCGGGCGATCATGGCCTGGTAATACTGTACGAGGGAAGCAGCATTGAAGTTGGCATAACGCTCAACAATTTCTTTAACCAGTTCCGGTTTTTCCTTCCTGGTTTTTTCTGAAAAAAGATTCGGAATCGATTGGGCAAGAAATTTTTCAGCGCCATTATTCCTGATGAATTCAATGCCTTTATTTCTTGCAGTGATCTTTTCTTCATCATCGGCATAAGCAGAGGAATGAAAAAGACATAACGCTTTTATTTTTTGGGGGAACAGTTCCGCGAAGGCAAGGGAAATATAACCACCCATGCTATGTCCAACCAGTACAGCCGAGTCAATCCCTTCTTTTTGTAGTATGCTTTCAATTACCCTTGCATAGGATTCCATTGAACCTTCCTTAAGAATGGTTGACTTACCACTGCCGGGAAGGTCAGGTACAATCAGCCGGAAAGATGACTGAAGGCTTTCCGTCACTTCATTCCAAATGGTGGAATCTTCTGCAAATCCATGGATAAGCACAACGGGTAATCCCTCACCTGCAGTATAATAAAACACCGTACTGTTGCCGGTTTCAAGCTGTTGTTGTTTTTTCATGCTAAACAGTTTTCCTGAAATGTACTACGCTTCTCATGAAGGCAATAATGACCAATGGAATGATCGCTGAGTTCATATCCTGCGGTAATAAGGCCCAACCAAAAAATAAGACAAAATACCAAATGGCGATAATTCGCAAATAAGCCTGTACCCAATGTTTTTTGCTATGAATACAAAATGCTGCTACAAGGTTAAAAGGCAATGCCCAAAGCAGGTTGTAATTGTATGCGCAAACCTTGTGTTCTGTTCCAAACCACATGAATAACAGGAAAACTCCCAAAGCTCCTAACAGGAAAAAGAAAGCATGATCGAAAAGATGCAATAATCTCGAAGCCCAGATTTTCCGCGTGAACATTAATCCCCATACCACCAGCAACAATATACTGGTGATCACAATTGGCCGGGTTAATAAGCTTTCCCCGGCTGCAGGTTTATCAATATTCAACACTGTTCTTTTGGATGCCACCAGTGGTAATCCATTTACTCTTGCACTGTCAAAACCCATCATGAGGTAGTCGGGAAGAAACATGGCCTGCCGGGAGGTGACCTGCTTATCAACAGGGCTTCCCAATAGGATGTCGATACCCAGCCGGCTCCAGAACATTTGTCCATTTTTCAGGTACACGTGCAAGAGTTCACGGAAAGTGGGAGGATCGGAGCCTACAATATTCCCGAATGTTACCTGCCTGCCACTATTGGCCTCGACCATATCGGCCAGCCTGGTGGAACAATTATCATAAAGAAAATCGTACTTGTAGTATTTATTTGCTTCTTTAAGATTTTCTCTTAACGCGGCAAAGAGTTGTTGCTTTTGCCGGCAATCCAGGTTAAGTGGCTGTTCAATGATACTTCTTTGTTCGTAGCGGTAATCTTCCACGAAGCCACGGAAGTCCTGGATCGATACAAAGTAAAGCAGCTTACCCCTGACGAATTTGGAATAGAAATCAGGGTCTGAAAAATCAAATGTGCCATAGTTAAAAATGATATCCATGCCCGAAGCGGTATCAACTACCCTTAGTGCCGAATGTCCGAAAGTGGAATACAATTCCTCCCCAGGGCTGCAGGTTAGCAGGCTCACTGAAAGTCCGCAATTTTCACTGGAATCCTGTGCCCTTACCGCAGGGGTAAAGAACATCAAGGTAAAGGCGCAAAAAATAAGGGCTCGAACCAGCCATCTTGCCATAAAAGTAATATGCTTTGCTACAGGTGAATAATCATCTAAGCTATGAAAGGCTATCTTCTTGAATAGTTCGGTGCTTCGCGGGTGATCTCGATATCATGCGCATGGCTTTCTTTCATTCCCGCGTTGGTGATTCGCACAAACTGTGCCCTTTGCAATGCTTCGATATCCTTTGCGCCGCAATATCCCATACCTGATCTTAATCCGCCTACATACTGGTAAACGATC
>JAEWIW010000226.1 GCA_023386855.1 Bacteroidota bacterium
GGTAAACACAGCCACCTCAATATCCGCATGGAACATTTGTCCCAATTGAAACACAGCATCAAGTACCGCCGGTTTCTTTTCAAAATGATTGCTTGCCAGCAATATCTTCCTTGGATGCTTCCATTGATATTCTGTGGGCACTACCATCAGTGGCAGGGGAGTGCTTTCAATGATGGAAGCCGTATTGCTGCCCCATAATTTTTCCTTTAATCCACTGGCGCCATGTGTTCCCATTACGATAAGGTCGATATCCCAGTCGGCTGCAGACAATAAAATGGAATCTTTCAGTGGTCCCCGTATAAGTTGTGTATGCACTTTTACCCCCTCAGCCTCCTCGATGCTGGATTTCAATTGCCTTAATTTCTGGCGCGCTATATCCAGAAGCGAATCGTTGAACTGCTTATTCACACCCATGTATTCAGTGTAAAGATTTACATCCACTTCAAATACATTCAACAGGGTAATATCTGCACCCATTACCTTGGCTGACTGCACAGCAAAATCGATAGCAGTACTTGCACATTCAGAAAAATCGGTAGGAACAAGAATATGTTTCATGGCTTTCATTTTATCAGTTTTCGGTTGCCTCATGAGCATCAATACAGGTATAAGTTAATACCTGTATCCCAGGATTCTGCTGACCTCTATCAACCCACTAACTGATAAAAAAACTTCTGCCAATAATATTTATTCGTTACTTAATTTCTGCCTGCCGGCTTACTTCATTGAACATTTCTTTAAAAGTTTTAGCAACAGAATAAGTCTGTTCCTTACTTGGTTCCACCGTTGAAGGATAATAATATTCGTGAAAGAAAGGAGCCACACCCGACCAAACGGTTTCCATAACCCCAAGAAACCTTGCTTTCATAACAGGCGTTGAACCCTCACGGAATCTTTTCATATCCTTTACCTGCTCCATGGCATTTTGCGGGTTACGCCATCCGCAGGAGATCACACTTAATCCTTTCATCGCGAAATAAACCGCTGTTTTATCTGGCCGCTCATAATGCCAGTCACAGATCACTACATCCTTTGCGATCATGTCAACCGCCCTGTGAGTATCATTGAAACTTCCTTCCCACATACCGATACCCGTTGCTCTTCCATCTATAAGCCTGTCGCCCCAGATCCAAAGCTGTCTTCCTTTAAGACTTAGATGGTCACGCACCCGGTTGACCTCCTGTGCAAAAAGAACGGATTTATCCAGGCCCTTACATCTCGGACATTTATCATCACCAATATAAAATACCTCATCCATCCCGGCATGAAAGGCACTGGCTTCAAAAGCATCGCAGACCTCATCCACCAGGTCAAATACCACCTTATGCACTTCGGGGTGAAGCGGGCAATAACTCTTACAGTATAAACCGTCTTCATTCGGCCATTTATATTCTGCAGGCATTTTTACATGAGGTGTTTCATCAAATTGCGGGTATACCTCCAATAGCTTCGATACCTTAGTGGCCCAGGATTGATGCCCCAGCAGATTGATCTGTGGAATGATTTCAATTTTATTTTTCCGGCAGGCTTCAACAATCTTCTTTACTTCCCTGGTGCCTAAGGCATCCGGATCGGTCAATTCAGGATGAGATTTGTACTGGTACCGGTAATCCACCCTTAACACCAGCCTGTTGATCTTGCGCGGACCAAGTTCTTTATGAATAAACATGACAAACGAATCCACCAGGGCAGGAGATGGTGCCGCAATGGCCAGGGCCCTTACCGGGAAAATGGAATCAATGTCTTGCTGGGCCTGGCCCCCGCCGGGTAAAAACCAAAGAAATAAACCCAGGAATATACAACAGAAAGAGGATCTTTTCATAGAGCAAATAATATTTACGGATTAAAATACGAAAGATTAAGGCTGAACACCGACCGGTAACCGGTCATTGCATATTTTTAATTTCATCCCAGTTTTTTCCTGCAGTAATTTATATTTAAATCCTACTTCCAATAGGGTTGGAAAGAATAAATCCTTTTTGCGGAACAATAATTGCTTAGTCATTTCGTCCATATATAATCCGTCCTGGAAAAGCCGCAAAACATTTGAAACCTGACAATATGCGGATCCTTGTTTTTATGCTGGTCCTTATCCCGACCCTGGCTTTTTCCCAAAGCAGGCTATCCATTACCGCTTTTGGTGGAGCAGCCAATTATCATGGCGACCTGCAACCCAAAAGACTTTCCTTTGCCCAGTCCAGTTTTGTTGGTGGCCTTGGTCTTCAATATGAGCTGCATCCCAGGCTGGAGCTTCGTGGAGAAATAAGGTATGGGCACCTTTCCGGTGCTGATTCCACCAACACAGAACAAAGCCTGAGAGGTAGAAACCTTAATTTCACTACGCGTTTATATGAAGCAAGTCTTTTAGCTCAATATAATTTTGGAGATATCCTTGAAAAAAGAATTGTTCCTTACCTGTTCGCTGGACTGGCCCTATATCATTTCAGTCCCTATACATTTGATTCTACTGGAAAAAAAGTGATGCTGCAGCCCCTGAGAACCGAAGGACAGGGATTACCGCAATACCCTGGTAAAAAAATGTACAACCTCAACCAGGTGGCAATTCCTTTTGGATTTGGTGTGAACTATGCCGTGAACGATAAGGTTACATTGGGTTTTGAATTTGGTCTGCGCAAACTGTTTACCGATTATATTGATGATGTTGGAGGAACCTATGCCGACCCCAATATATTACTGGCAGAAGTTGGAAAAAGATCGGTTGATTTTTCTTACAGGGGCGACGAGTTAAAGAATGGCAACCCGGTATACCCCGCGGAGGGAAGTGTAAGGGGAGGAAAATTTAAGGACTGGTATTATCACATGGGATTGATCGTGCGTTATCGTATCTTCAACCTGGGATATGCCAGGAGATCTTCAGGCAACCCACGCTACTTAAAACAGGTAGATTGCCCGAAGTTCTAGTTCCTATTGTTTTTTGATCACTACGCGCTGGTTATTTTCCGCAATAACTTTATCAAAGAAAGCCTTCACGTTGGCATATTCCTTAACCGGGATATGATGGTTTTTAATGGCTAACCTGGCCGTGGTGATCATGGTTCTTTGTTCGGGATTGAAATAGTAATCATAGCTGAAATTCGCATACTCACAGTCCATTTCTTTTTTAGCTGGAAGGGCGTCAGCAATAAACCCTTCTGGCAGCATCCATTCGGTAGTATCAGTAAAAATTGCGGGCTGGTAAAAATAATAATCCATTTTCCGATCCTTTGCATCCGGAAGTTTTTTGCTCCAGAAGGAATAGATCCTTGGTGCCAGGAACATCTTTGAACCGGCAATAAATTCAGGTAATTTTTCATAGGTGGCTTTTATCACCGGTTGCTGTTTTTTTCTTTTCTCCCCAAGGTCAATGGAAAATTCATCGGGGTGTTTCAATCCCCAGTTTAAAACAACGAACTCCTTAAGATCTTCCGGTTTCTCATCCTTCATATTTTCTACCAGCATACGGTAAGAACCCATCGGGTCGATCAGTTGTTCTATGCTCCCCGAACCGTCATCATTGAGTTTGATCCTGGTATGCCTGGTCAGTTGATTGTCGATTGCCTTGCTTTTAGGAGTGGATACCAATACACCGCCGTTCTCTGTAAGCAATACCGCCTTCCTGTTTTCTGTAAAAGTTCCCAGTACATCAAAATCATTGATCCTGCTGGTACATTCAAGCCATATGGTATCCTTTTTTTGAGGCACGCAAAGAATCATATGGTTGGCCATTTGCCTTGGGAAATCTTCTTCCATGGAAGATCGGTTCTCACCTGCATTGATCACGGCAAGGTAGCTGTTAATTCCAACGGCTTTAAGCATGGCCTTCATATAATTGCTAAGGGCCTTACAATCGCCATACTTGTTCTGGTCGGTTGATTCGGCTGTGAAGGTCTGGAAGCCACCGATTCCCAGCTGAATACTCACGTAGCGGAAATTTTCCTGCAAATACTGGTACAGTATCCTGGCTTTTTCCCTGTCGGAACCAGAATTCTTAACCATATCGCGGAAGAACTGAACCCTGTGCTCAGGAAGTTCATCCCGTCCTTTATTGAGTTGAAAGAAAAATGATCCGAACGACTGCCATGAACTGAAATCGCCATTATAATTATCATACTTGAATTTTGTGGGCGCCAGTATAATTCCCGGGTACTTGGAAGCATCATTCAAGGATCCTTCTTCATATTCAATTGCCGGCAAATCATTGACCTTCCAGGTATATATTTTGAACTTATCTTCTTCAGTGATCACCGGCTTGATGGTAGTGTTTCTTTCCCTGAATCGCAGGTCCAGAGGCTTTGCTATCCTTGCAGTAAAGGTTGAAGACTGTATCCTTTCACCGGGGAACAGGATATCATAAGAAGGATAGAACATGGTGCCCTTCATTCTTTTTTCAAATTTGTATTCCACGGTAACTGGGTACCTTGTAACAGGCACCCTGAAAACAAGCATGTATCCATCGTCTATCAATCCATCTCCGATGGCATAGGATTGAAGGTCTTTCTTTTTGTACTTGCCTGTATTCTCTCCATTGGCATCATATACGTTGATCACTACATCATCAATTGATTGGTATTTATCGATGAACTCCTGGAAATAAAGCGCATGCTTTCCATGTTCGTTCAACACGGTAAGTTGCTGGTGAACTTTAAGACTGGCACGATCAACATCACTTACTTCGAAAACTATGTTTTCATATTTCTTGATCACTGAAGCCTGGTCGGCAGGTTTATTCAACGAAAGAACAGCAGAAGCATTGGTCTGGGCAAAAGAGGATATGGTTATCAGTCCCATAAAGGCCGATAGGAAAAGATATTTCATATTATTTCTTTAAGATGATCTGCTCATCGAGCATGGCGTACATTTTCTTATAAAAATCTTGTAAAGAGGTATATTCCGATGCATCAAACATACTCCTCGAAGTTTCAAACTTTATACGGCAGACCAGCTCATTTGAATGCTCTGATTTGAGGATCTCCCTTGAAAAGATGATAGAGCGGTCGGGCATGGTTAACAACACCGGCTTAGGAAGCGCATCAACCTTTAAGGAGTCTTTGATAAGAATGCGCATGGTATAGGAAAGGTTCTGTTTTGCACCAAAATTGATATTACTGAACCTTCTCTGCTCAAGAAAGGGATTCTTTCCAAAGCCGGTGAACAGGTTAGAAGGCAGGAAATAATAACCTCCTGATTCGTTTACGGGTTGGTTGAATTTGAACTGGTGACGATAACTTAAGGTATCGGAAACTTCATTCAGGCTTTCAAAATTTTCAATGGTTCCATTAACCAGTGCCGACTGGTAATGAAGATCGATATATCCTTTATTGTTGGCACGATATGAAGCTAGGTGTTCAATTTTATTATAATCATTGAAATTCACATATACTTCACCAAGTAAACGATTGTCTTTTACTTCAACAGAGGAAACTACGGAATGGAGGTTGGGTGTCTGGTTGTCGCTGATGGAAATGATACCCCCTTCCTTTCTTTTAACCAGTAATGCTTTTGTATTAAGCACAGAAGAAGGCACCAGCCTGGTAGTGGCAAGTTTATTGGTAGCATCGAGCAGGAGTGCTTTGCCATCCAATTCAACTATTGCAATCACTTTATTGAACTGGTCAAGGAAAGGTAGTTTTTCATTAACTGATCCATTGTATCTTTCACTCACCAGCAGGGGATGGGCATCAATATCCACTTCCCTTAAGAGATTTACCAGTGCAAGGTTGATATCCGCGGATGTTCCTGTTTTTTTGTTCCAGGCATCCTTTACTCCATCAGAAAATTTACCATCATAACCATTCCAGGTCATCTGCGTTTTGACACGGTCAAAAACCAAACTGATCCTTTCTGAAGGAGCGGCAGTTTTGGCCAGCTTTATAAAATCCTCCATGTCGGGAATACGCTTATTTAATTGTGATCCGAAAGCCTGGTTGCCCAGCAGTTCCTTGATCACTTCTGACCAGGAACCCATATAAGATCTCTTATTGAATGCATTACCCCCATAGGAAGCCAGCTGAAAGTCCACTCTTTGCAGGTAATCCTTCCGGGAATCCATGTAAGGTTCATCTCTTAAAGCAGGAATATTGTTCATGGCAAATGCCACGGAACCGCCACCAGGATTCTTTGACACATCAACCTTATACCCATTGGCAACAAAAGCAACATAACTGAATTCAGTATTAGGGAGTATATAAAGCTGGTAATTGCTTTTAATGGTCGGTATCTCTCTCTGGAAATACCAGTTCTCCAATCCTCCATAGTGTTTCATCACACTGGTGAATTTATAATCAAGGATACTTCCAACCTTAACATTCGGAAAACTGAATTTCATTCTTCCAATATAAGGACTTGACTTTTCCTTGTAAATATTTTTTCCGTCCAGGTATGTTCTTTCAATTTCACCCGATGGAGCCGCATTCACTACAATAGCCTGTATATCTTTAATAATCTCAAAATCATTTTCAAGATAATAAGGGACACTAACATTGGCATATTGAAGACCGTTCTCCTTAAGCACCTTGATCTTTACATGGTGTTTTGTGATCAATTGGTGATCATCGTCATAATTCGAAATGGCTTCATGCATCAATACCACTGCATCAGCCTGCGGATCAAAAGGAACTTCTTTTAATTGTAACTCGTAAGCATTGGCATTGCCAAAGGAAGTAAATTCCTGTCCTGCTGCATTCATACCGATAAGCAGCAGGAACAGGAAACAGGCGGGCCTGGTTAACATGGTCTTTAAGGTTTAGTGGTTGATTTCTTTCTTACTATAAACTGTTCATTTAACAGGTCAAAAAGTTTTTTATAGAATTCTTTGAAATAGGGGTATTCATCAACGGCAAAGAAAGGTTTCCTGAAATCCACGTTGATCCTGAACATTACCTGGTTTTTCTCTTTCTGCACATAGCGGGTAAATACCAGGCTTGTATCGGGGGTGATCATCCTAACATTTTTAGGCAGCTCATCAAATTCCAGCTCATCAGGTATATTCAATATCCCATTGATCATAAATTGCTGGTTCATGGAAAACAGGATATCGGAAGTACGGGTATCAGCAACAAAAGGATTTTTTTCCAGCCCGGTAAACATATTAGCAGAGAAGTAAATGTAGTCGCCGGTGGAACTTGCGGTCTTCGTAAAACTTACATTTTGTACAAGGGGAAGGCTATCTGTTTTATTGTTCTCGAGGGTCAGGGAATCCACCACAATAGAATTGTCGGATGAATAGTAATACTCAATGAATTTTTTACGCGTATCATTGGCAAGTGGAAGCTTTTTTACCTTGGAATAATCAACGCTCCTGATGGTTACCTGCCCATTGATCTTTCCATCGGACGTCATTCTTCCATTCATTACCACCAGTTCTTTTAACTGCCGGGAAGGGTCCCATAAAGGCTTCCAGCCCCATTCATATGTATCCAGCTTTTCAATGACCAAGCCCTCGGTATACATTACTTCCTCGGGAATAAGATTGGATGGCGTGTGTTTATTGGTAGCATCAAGCACATAAAATTTATCACCAATGGAAACATAGGCCATCACTTTATCAAACTGCTCGATATCAGCATTAGCGGGTGATACTGCCCCATTGGCATGCGTGCTCACCAGCACGGGGTAAGCTTTTAATCCTGCGTCTTTAAGAAGGTTGATGAGTATGAAATTGATCTCACCGCTGGTTCCTTTCTTACTGTTCCATGCTGATCTTACACCATCCATTGCCCATATGCTGGTATATCCATTCCATTCCATGTTGCTTCTGACATAATCGTGGATAACAAACATTTTTTTATAAGGATCACTAACTTTTTCCAGCATAGTATCCAGGTCTTTTGTTCTTGGGATATATCTTTTCAGCTGCACACCAAAATCTTCATCTTCCATTAAATTCTTAATGATCTTGGGCCAGGTGGTAGTAAGGGGAATCCTTCTTATTTCGGTTCGAAGTGCCAGGAGGCGTGGCTCCAGGTGTTCGAGGTAATCTTTTTCTGAGCTGATGTATGGCTCATCGCGGAGGGCGGGAATTTTTTCCTGTGAATAGGTCTGTATAGTATTATTGCCTTTCATTTTATTATCGCGCTGAACAGGCAGCCTGCAAAAAGCCTGGCAATCAATTTCTATGTCCTGGGGAAAATTCAGCACGAACTGGCTGAACAGTACGGGTATGGAACGCTGGAAATTCCAGGTTCCAACGGCATACAGATCATTTGCCTCAAGCGTATATTTATATTCAATGATGGATCCCACTTTTACTTCAGGGAAAGTGAATACCATTTCGGAATATCGCTTGTTTAGTTTTTTTTCATACACCGCTTTTTTGTCAAGTTTGGTCACCACCACCTTACCTGAAGCGTCAAGGTTATAAGTACTGGCCGTAAGGTCCTTGATGCGTGAAATATTTTTATAGTCGAAAAAGGGGATATGGATATCTGCCTGTGAAAGTCCTTTATCACTCAGGATCTTTATCCTAACATGTCTTTCCAGTTCAGTGGTAACGGGAATGGTATTGGAGTTAGGGAAGAAATAACAAAAGGTTTCCCCTAAATCAAAAAGAACCATGGCCTCAGCACTGGGATCGAATTCGCATTGTTTGGAGGCAAAATCGGCCGGATCAACCTTTCCAAATACATAGGGGGATTTGTTATTTTTCTGGGCCTGCGAATGAAAAATCATTAGCAGCAAAGGGAGAAGCAATCTAAGTTTCATATGTTTGGGTATAGAGTAAAGGTGCGACAATGTATAAAAACAAAATGAAACCAATAAATATCAGGGCCTGCAGGGGCATAAAACTACTAACATTAGTGATGCTGGTAGCAGGGGTTACTGCACAGGTGGTGGCCCAAAGCAAATCGCCTGCTAAATCAACCAGGCCCCGCGCTTCATCTAAAGCAGAGCCTGTAAAGCCGCTTGAAAAAACCCTTCTCTGGGAAATCTCGGGCAAGGCACTCAAGCAACCTTCCTACCTGTTTGGCACCATGCATGTACTTTGTCCTGATGACGCCAAAATCAGCGAAGGACTGAAGAAAGCCATGGACGCATCGCAGCAGATCGTTTTCGAGATTGATATGGACGACATGCAGCAGATGATGAATTCCGTCAGGTATCTAAGGATGAATGATGGTGTGAAAGTATCGGACCTGCTTACGGAAGAGGAATATGCCAGGGTAAAGAAATATTTTGATGAGCACCGTACCAGCCTGCCTTTTGCCATGCTCAACCGTTTTAAGCCTTACCTTATTTCGGGCATGATCAGCGAAGGAATCATGAATTGTGAAAAAACCAATGGCATGGAGCAGCAGATCATGGCTGCAGCAGGGGAGAAGAATATCCTGGGGCTTGAAACCATCGAATTCCAAAGTAGCATTTTCGACAGTATACCATACCGGAAGCAGGCAAAAGACCTGGTAGAATATGTTGACAGCATTGAACATTACCGCAAGATCACTATGGATATGGTTGAAGTGTACCGGGAACAGGACCTTGAAAAAATGGAAAAGCTGGTTCAGGAATCAGACCCGGGTATGCAGCAATATATGGACCTGATGTTGTACAACCGCAATCGGAACTGGATCAACAAAATGCAGCGGTTTATGTATGATACGCCAACTTTATTCGCAGTGGGAGCAGGTCATCTTCCCGGCGACCAGGGTGTGAATGCCTTATTGAAGAAAGAAGGGTATACGGTGAAGCCTTTAAAAAATTAATAAGGAGACTGGCAATGGCCAGTCTCTTTACATAATATTCAATAAGAATTAGAACTTCTCCAACCCGCTAAAGAAGAAATTACCTTCAATAGCCGCATTCTCATCACTGTCACTGCCGTGAACGGCGTTTTCTCCTACTGAGGTAGCGAACAGTTTCCGGATGGTACCTTCATCGGCTTTGGAAGGATCAGTTGCACCGATCAGGGTTCTGA
>JAEWIW010000377.1 GCA_023386855.1 Bacteroidota bacterium
AGGAAAGGATATCATCATCCTTGCCGAAGGTCGCCTGGTGAACCTGGGCTGCGCTACCGGTCACCCTTCTTTCGTGATGAGTAACTCCTTCACCAACCAGACACTGGCCCAGATTGAACTTTGGACCAACAGCGAGAATTACGAGAACAAAGTATATGTTCTTCCTAAACACCTCGATGAAAAAGTGGCCCGTCTTCACCTTGGCAAAATCGGTGTAGAACTGGATGAACTGACTACTGAACAGGCTGATTACCTGGGCATATCAAAAGAAGGTCCGTTCAAACCGGAACATTACCGTTATTAGAAAACGGAAAACGGAATACGGAAAACGGACTTCCGAATACTGAAAACGGAATACGGAAAACGGAATTTGAATACGGAATGCTGAATTATAGAAAGTGGTGCCATATGGCGCCACTTTTTTTTGCTTCCTATATACCATTCATCTTTCTATTTTATCTTAGCCTGATATGAAACGCATAATCGTAATCCTTCTCATCTCCCTTTCTTTTACAGGCTTCGCTCAACAACCCATCACCCACGAATCTTTATGGATGATGAAACGTGTTGGCGCCCCACAGGTTAGTCCCGATGGAAAATGGGTGATCTATTCTGTTACAGAGCCTTCATACGATGAAAAAGAAACCATTACCGATATCTGGATAGCACCGGTAAACCGTTCTTCTTCTCCCCGCAAACTCACTGCAGGCAAGGCCGGCGAATCCTCCTACCAATGGAGCCCCGATGGAAAATTCATTGCTTTCTCTGCCAAACGTGATGATGATGAAGCAACACAAATATACCTGCTCAACTTCGCAGAAGGTGGCGAAGCACAACGCTTTACCCATCTCTATTCAGGAGCTTCCTCTCCCAGGTTTAGTCCCGATGGAAAGTATATTCTTTTTACTTCAAAGCTTTCGAACGGCACACTCACCGATTCGGCATCAAAAAAAATTGCAGAAGAAAGAAAAAAACTGAAATACAACGCCAGGGTCTACACCTCCTTTCCCATCAGGAGTTGGGATCAATGGATCGAAGAAAAAACCACCTTCCCTTTCATACAACATATCGACAGCACCGAGGCAAGAAATGTATTTGCACAAAACCAGCTGCTGTCAAACAAAGGATTTTATTTCGGCGGGAACATAGACTGGGCGCCGGGTTCACGCACGCTGGTTTTTTCTGCAACGGAAGAACGAGAACGGACTGCCTATGAAGATGTGTCTTATCATTTGTATATCACTGATATTTTCACAGGACAAACTAAAAAAATTACAACCGGCAATAACGAATATTCCAATCCCTTGTTTAGTAAAGATGGTAAATACCTTTTTGCCATCGCTTCCCACTCGAAAAATTACAAGGTCTATAACCAGCCCTTCCTTGTAAGATTCAACTGGCCTGCAATGGATAATGAATTCAGGCTTGCCTCATCGCTCGATAGGCCGGTCAATAGTTATGAAGTGTCCAATGATGCATTGATCGCAAGCATTGAAGACCAATCCCTGGATAAACTATATTCCATCAACATTGAAAATGGAAATGTTCAGCAAATATCTTCTTCGAAAACTGGTTGCTATAATAATATTTCCGTTGCTACCAATGGAGCTGTTATTTCCAATTATGAAAGCAGCATCATGCCGCCGGAAGTAGTATGGGTAACCTCTTCAGGAGATCATCAATTTCTCACGCATCATAATGAAGAAGCCCTCAAAAAACTGGATCTTCAACCGGTAGAACACTTATGGTTTACCAGCAGCAGGAAAAAGAAAATTCATAGCCTCATGGTTAAGCCTGCAGGCTTTGATGCAAGTAAAAAATATCCCTTGTTCGTATTCATGCATGGCGGCCCGGCTGCTTCCTCTAAAGACAATTGGAGCTATCGCTGGAATGTCCACCTGCTGGCCGCTCCCGGCTATGTTATATTAATGACTAACTATACCGGGTCGCCCGGCTATGGTGAAAAATTTGCCCAGGATATTCAGTATGATCCTTTCAAAGGCCCGGCAGCAGAGATCAATGAAGCAGCAGCAGATGCTATAAAAAAATTCTCATTCATTGATAAGGATCGGCAGGCAGCAGGAGGCGCAAGCTATGGCGGTCACCTCTCCAACTGGATGCAGGCAACAACAAATCATTATAAATGCCTGGTTAGTCATGCAGGACTTGTCAACAGCGAAGCCCAATGGGGTACCAGCGATGCCATCTTCCATCGTGAAGTGATGGCTGGCGGGCCACCATGGGCGCAGACCAAAGTATGGAAATACCAGAACCCGATCCGGCTTGCGGCGAATTTTAAAACACCCGTGCTGGTAACCGTTGGTGAAAGGGATTTCAGGGTACCACTGAATAATTCCCTGGAATATTACAGCGCGCTGCAAAGAATGAAGGTCCCTTCAAAGCTGATCGTGTTCCCGGAAGAAAATCACTGGATACTCAAAGCAGGGAATAGCCGGTTTTTTTATGAACAACTACACCAATGGCTGGCTACGTATTTGAAGAACTGATGAATCAAATGAATTATTCATGATCCAGGCTTATAACTTCCTGTACAGCTGGCAATTGTTTCCCGAGAAAGGAACCTATGAATGGGGCAACCGCCCCAAAAGCGGCTTATATAAAATTGAAGCAACAGGAGTAAAACAGGAAATCAGGATCGAACACAACTGGGTTTCACTCGAAGGCCAGGGCTTTCATTCATCTTTTAAGATCCTTGCTGATGGCAGTTTACAGCCATTCGACCAGCCGGAAACAGCCGATCATGTTCAGGCTATATTCCCCGATGGCATCAGCTTTGAAGTACATTTCTATAAAGGAGGACAGGTAACGCTGCATATCGTTCATGAGATCATGCCTAATGGGTATTTAAGGATCACTCAACAGGGAATCACGCAAGGCGGCACTGCCTATACCAATGTAGAGATCTATCACAAACAGGTGAGTGTTCTTCCCTACTCGGCATCGGTTTCAGGAGCAGTGATCAAACCCAACGAAGAAGGCATGATCAGGCATAAGGCACTGAATGCAATGGAAGAACAAACGAATATGCAGCTGGAACAGATCAGGAAACAGGTAGAACTGCTGGCATTGCAGGCCCAGGAGATCCAGAAAAGAAAAGAGCTGTCGATGATCATATACGATGCGAAGATCTCTTTCAAACCGAATATTGGTCAAACCTATTACCTATACGAGAAAAAGGACGATAGCTATACGCTTTCACTGGTATCACCTAAAGAATGGGGTGGAGGGGCCGGTCCATTTAAACGGTTCGTGGCTGCCGTTCAACTGCTGGCCGACCATACCTGGAAAGAACTTTAATTATCAACAGCAGGTTAATAATTCACTTTGCTGGTAGCGTTTCAATAAATTATATTTGGAAAGACCCCATGATAACCAAATGTGGCAAACCGATTCGTGAAATTAAAAATCAACACCTTGACAGAAACAATCATCAACCTTGAAACCGTAAACCCTATCGAATTCTTTGGCGTAAACAATGGCAAACTCGATATATTAAAAAAGAAATTTCCTTTACTGAAGATCCTTTCAAGGGGAACACAATTAAAACTGAGCGGCTCTCCCGAACAGGTAGGAACAGCAAAAGAAAAGATCGACATCATTGTTCAATACCTGGAAAGAAACGGGCATATGAGCGAAAATTATTTTGAGCAGATCCTCGGCGGAGATGATGCCGAAACGGTTGATCATTTCATCGACCGCAATCCCAACGATGTGCTGGTGTTTGGACCTAATGGTAAAACCGTAAGGGCACGCACCCATAACCAGAAAAAGCTGGTGCAGTACGCAGAGAAAAATGATATCGTATTTGCCATCGGCCCCGCGGGTACCGGTAAAACCTATACCGCTGTTGCCCTTGCCGTTCGTGCATTAAAGAATAAGGCGGTCAAGAAGATCATTCTTACCCGTCCTGCAGTGGAAGCAGGCGAAAGCCTTGGCTTCCTTCCCGGTGACCTTAAAGAAAAGATCGACCCATACTTAAGGCCGCTATATGATGCCCTTGATGATATGATCCCTGCTGATAAGCTGGGCTATTATATGAGCACCCGCGTGATCGAGATTGCGCCACTGGCTTATATGCGCGGTAGAACACTTGATAATGCCTTCATCATCCTTGATGAAGCCCAGAACTCCACCGACCTCCAGCTTAAGATGTTCCTGACCCGTATTGGTGCCAATGCCAAGGCCATCATCACCGGTGATCTTACCCAGATCGACCTTCCTAAAAACCAGCGAAGCGGCCTTGAAAAAGCAGCGCGTATTCTAAGGAATATCGATGGAATAGGTCATATTGAACTGGATGAAGAAGATGTAGTACGACACAGGCTGGTAAAAGCCATCATTAAGGCATATGAAAAGGAAAAGGATCATGAACAACCACATCCTCAAACAAGAAGACCTTTTAATACAGGGATGAAGGATGAGGCATAACCCTATCCATTTTTTTCCTGGCTGCAATCATATTAAT
>JAEWIW010000265.1 GCA_023386855.1 Bacteroidota bacterium
AACAAGGTAACTCTTCAGGCTAATCTGGTCAAAATCGACCTCCCCACTATATTTCATGCCTTTTCGGATTTTGGGCAGGATGCCCTGACGGAAAAAAACATTCATGGACAGATAACCTCTTATATAGATCTTAACACGGATATCACCGACCAGGCCACGATGGTAAGAGAAAACACCAAGGGCACCATCCACTTTCTAATTGAAAATTTCGAGCTCAACAATTTTGAACCTCTTCAAAAAATTTCTGATAAAGTTTTTAAGAAACAGGATTTTACAAGGATCAAATTTGCAGACTTGGAGAATACATTAATGGTGGATGGAACAAGCTTTTCATTCGACCGGATGGAGATCCGTTCCACCGCGCTGACTATGTTCGTAAAAGGAGTGTATGATGTAAAGAACGGAACCGATATGGGCATCACGCTTCCGGTAAGAAATCTTTTAAAAAGCAATGCAAATATCGAACTTAGCGATGAAGGAAAAACACAAAAAGGTATTAGTATCAGGCTTAGGGCAAAAACAGGAGATGATGGAAAATTGAAAGTTGGCTGGGATCCCTTAAGACTTGGTGGAAGAAATCCATAAATTACAGATCGAAACATGCCATTCAAATTAAATACTTCCTACTTACCTGCAGGGGATCAACCCGAAGCGATCCGTCAACTTACAGATGGGATCTTAAGGGGAGAACAGCACCAGACCCTTCTTGGTGTAACCGGTTCGGGTAAGACCTTCACCATTGCCAATGTTATCCAGCAGGTTCAGAAACCAACGCTGGTACTGACACACAACAAAACTCTTGTTGCCCAGCTCTATGGTGAATTCAAACAGTTTTTTCCTGAAAATGCGGTAGGCTATTTTGTAAGCTATTACGATTATTACCAGCCGGAAGCATACATGCCGGTGAGTGATACCTATATTGAAAAAGACCAGTCGATCAATGAAGAACTGGAAAAGCTGAGACTGCAGGCCACATCTTACCTGTTAAGCGGAAGAAGGGATATCATCATTGTTGCATCCGTAAGCTGCATCTATGGTATTGGTAACCCGGCAGAATACGAGAACAGTATAGTGAGGATAAAACGAGGGCAGGTTATTTCACGACAAGGTTTTCTCCATTCACTGGTGAATTCATTATATACCCGCAGCCAGGGAGATTTTGGAAGAGGAAGCTTCCGCGTCCAGGGTGATACCGTTGATATCAACCTTCCTTACCTCGACTATGGATATCGTATTTCTTTTTTCGGCGATGAAATTGAAGAGATAGAAAGCATTGATGTAAAAAATGGGAAGAGAATGATCGCTCTTGAAGATGCGGCCATCTTCCCAGCCAATCTTTACATTGCTCCAAAAGATATGATGCAGCAGATCCTTGTAGAGATCCAGGATGAACTGGCTGCCCAGGTGGAATATTTCAAAAGCACCGGTAAACTCATCGAAGCACAGCGCCTAAGTGAGCGGGTCAATTTCGACCTTGAAATGATCCGGGAACTGGGATTCTGTAATGGCGTGGAGAATTATTCAAGATTTTTCGACAGGAGAAATCCAGGCTCAAGACCTTTCTGCCTGCTGGATTATTTTCCCAAAGATTTCCTTTGTGTTATTGATGAAAGCCACCAGACCATACCGCAGGTCAGTGGAATGTATGGCGGTGACCGCAGTCGGAAGCTGGTATTGGTGGATTTCGGGTTCCGTCTTCCATCTGCCCTTGACAACCGCCCACTGAACTTCCATGAATTTGAATCCATGGTTAACCAGGTGATCTATGTTTCAGCAACGCCGGGTGAATATGAACTTGAAAAGACCGAAGGCGTGGTGGTAGAACAGGTGGTAAGACCCACAGGCCTGCTCGATCCACCCATTGAAGTTCGTCCAAGCCACAACCAGATTGATGACCTGCTGGATGAGATTGACAAAAGAGTGAAGAAAGGGGACAGGGTTTTGGTAACAACCCTCACCAAGCGGATGGCCGAAGAAATGGATCGCTATCTCGGTCGAATCAATATCAAATCCAAGTATATTCATAGCGAAGTGGATACCCTTGAAAGAGTGGAGATTCTTCGACAGTTGAGACTGGGTGAAATCGATGTGCTGGTGGGCGTTAACCTGTTAAGGGAAGGACTCGACCTTCCGGAAGTATCGCTGGTAGCCATCCTCGACGCTGATAAAGAAGGCTTCCTCAGGAATGAACGTTCACTTACACAAACTGCTGGAAGAGCGGCAAGAAATGTTGATGGGCTTGTTATTTTTTACGCCGATATCATGACGGAAAGTATGCAGCGAACCATCAATGAAACCCTTCGCCGCCGCGATAAACAGATTGCCTATAACCAGGAGCATGGCATCACTCCCAGGACCGTCAAAAAAAGCAAGGAGCAGGTATTTGCACAAACATCCGTTTTAGACATCAAAGGTTATGACCTCAAGAACCCTTATTCTGTAGGGCCTGATGAGGACCTTGTTGACAAGGCTGCGGAAGACCAGCCGGAATACAAGAGCATTCCTCAAATGGAATCCGCTATAGCAAAAGTGAAAAAGGAAATGGAAAAAGCTGCCAGGGATCTTGATTTCATGGAAGCTGCGCGCCTCAGGGATGAAATGTTCAGGATGAAAAAAAAGCTGGAAGAATTGAAGAAATAAACCCTTAATAACCGGCCTGTGCATGGTGGTCGCGGGTGGTTTATTTCATTAAATTGCGGCATGTCAAAAAAACTCTTTCTCCTTGATGCCATGGCACTGGTATTCCGTGCCTATTATGCCCTGATCCGTAACCCCAGGATCACTTCAAAAGGAAGAAATACCAATGCACAGTTTGGCTTCACCAATACTTTGATCGATCTTATCAATAACCAGAAGCCTACCCATATGGCCGTATGTTTTGATACCCATGCGCCAACCGAACGACATACCGACTTTGTTGATTATAAGGCCAATCGCCAGGAAGCACCTGAAGACCTGATGGATGCGATACCGGATATTAAAAAGATCATCGAGGGTTTCTGCATTCCCTGCGTTGAATTTGATGGCTATGAAGCCGATGATGTTATCGGCACGCTCAGCAAGCAGGCTGCTGCCGCAGGGTATGAAGTGTACATGGTTACCCCCGATAAAGACTATGGCCAACTCGTTGAGGATAATATTTTTATCTA
>JAEWIW010000376.1 GCA_023386855.1 Bacteroidota bacterium
CACCAGGTTTGACCGGAACTGAACGAAATTGAAATCGGGTTTGCCAAAACTGTAATCGACCTGGCCGTCCCTGTTCTCATCAATATCGAACTGCCCGTTATTAAAGTGGATCTGCTGGTTATTAAAAACGGTGAACCGGTCGTCATAATTTTTTGCCATGGCTTCTGATACATAAGCATATCGACTGTACAAAGGCCTTGTAATATAAGGCTGGCCATAATACTGGATGGTTAGGTCGGGAGTGATATTATAACTGAATCGTCCAGTAAAACGCAGGGTTTTCTGTTTTACTTCACTGACAATGGTACGATTCAGGTCATCTGTATGAATATGCGTCACAAACTGGTCCTGCTTGCGGAAATAGTACCCGTAGCTCGCACTTACATTGATCTTTAAAGCATCCAGGGGTTGATAGATCACCGTAAAAGTGATATCATTTGACCTTACTGTTTTGGGCCATGCCCATCCATTGAAAGTGTTGATATTGGCATAGACTTTCTTCCTGAAATCTGTTGTCACATAAAAATTATGTCCCATTCCAGGTGGTCTTCTTATGGCTTCAGCTCCTCTTAAGGCATTGTTGGATACATCGTATGGATTCCAGGTCAACCCGGTTCCTGCCTGCCAGTTGTTCCTGAAAGTGGCATGTGTATTCATGTTGAAAGCCTGGTAAAGAAACTTGCCACTGTAATCCCATCTCGACCAGTGATTATAATTGATTCTCGCCGTACGGAATTTCCACACCGGCGTCTGGAAATGAAAACCCGCCCAGGTGAAATGATTGATCTCGTTAGAAGCCAGCATAAAACCGATATCGTTCAGTTCAAGTTCCGGTGAACGGAAAGTTGCGCCCGTTTCAAATTTGAATACCTGTCCCAGTTTACCTGTTCTGCCCCCGATCTTTCCCAGCCGGATAGTACCACCCATACCCGTTAGCGAGGTCCTGTTGGGATCCACTTCCAATTCCTTTGCGCCAGTTCTTTGAAACAAATGTTCAAAGCTGGTTTGTGTATTCAGGATGGCTTCCCTGGTGCCATCAACATGACTGAATACCAAATTTCCTTTTACATACCAGGTTCTTTTCTTCCAGTAATGGAGAAAGTCGAGCCCACCGGTAAAAGCATTACGATGCAACAACTCGTGCAGGCCATCTTCACGATTAACAGAAGTGATGATTCCGCCAATGATGGTATTGCCTGAATGAATGTCTTTTTGCAATCTTCCCACGAAATAATTGGTTAGTGGTTCTACCAGTTCCTTTCTTCTTGAACCTTCATGATCTATCGTAGCCATTTCTCTTTCTGTAACGCTTTCCAGTATACCTATACTCCATCCCTTCCTTGTTTTGCCGCTGAATTTTGCTGCCCCCAGGATGGAAGTATTCTGGGGATATTTTACCGATTCTCCGTCGGTTATACTGGCGGAACCATGGGGTGAACTACCAATTCGCCTGGAATAAAAGAGGAGGTCCGCATCATACTCACCGCCTGCTTCTGAACCGGTAAGCTGGTAATCAAAAATATTCCTGCTTTCAATGAAGAAGGGTCTTCGTTCTTCAAAGAAGTTCTGGAAGCCATCAATTCTCACCTGCGATGGATCTGCTTCTACCTGGCCAAAATCAGGGTTAATGGTAAAGTCGAGGATCAGGTCGTTGGTTACCGCAACCTTTCCATCCACGCCGGCTGTAACTTTTGCGTCAAAGCCTTTGGCAAAAGGGTTTCCAGGGATCTTCCTGTATTTGTCGGCCTGTGCAATTACATAAGGCGCGATCTCCACCTGGCGGTGAAATGGAATATCTTTTAACCCATGAAGTTCTCCAAACCTGCTCACCCATACCCCTGAACTCTGCGGGATATATTGCCAGGTGGATCTTTCCTCCTTCCTGAAAATTCTTCTCATCACCTGGATGCCCCATGTCTTTACCGGTTCATTCTTATACCTTAACTGGCTGAAAGGAATCTTCACCTCCGCTGTCCAACCTTCATCATTAATATGTGTTTTTGCAAACCAGATGGGATTCCAGCTTGGATCCCAGTTACTGCCATCGTTACTAACAAATTCATCATTGCGCACGCCGGAAACCGATAGGGTGAAAGAGAACGCTGTGCGAAGGTCGTGGTAACTGTCAATATTGATCTCTACCCAGTCGCCCGGAAAATCATCCCTTCTTCCCATTCGCCGGTCAACAGAATCGGCCGATGCATCCTTGCAATGATAGGCGATGTAAAGAAATTTTTCATCGTAAAGGATCTTGAAACGCGTAGGTTGTGAAGGGGCCTTTCCTTCATGCGGTTGCCACTGGGTAAAATCTCCTCCCCAGTCTACACTATTCCAGGCATCTTCAGAAGGAATGCCATCAAGTGTTATAGTGCCATTGAGCCGACTGGTAACATATTTTTTTCTTGTAATGGTATCGGCCGGATCCGCTCCGGCAAAAGCAGTCAGTATCAGCAGCTGGAACAATAACAGTAAAGAAAATACTCGGATCATAGAGGCAAAATTGCATAGCCCTGTAAACAAAAATGAAATAAATGTTAGCAGTGGTCATTACAGGTGACAGAAATATTGCTGATCCCTTATTACATTTATTGAAAGTATTCATGGAGATGGTATAAAAAGCAGGGCCCCTTTTTATAGTGCTGCCTTTGTTGATCATTATATTGATTTTGTGAAACTGGTAAAATCAAAATATCCTGGTGCCACCATTGCCTTGTTAAGCAGCCCGATGGCTTCCGGTGAATCACGGATCTTACTTCAAAATTGCCTGCAGGTTGTTAAATCAGCTATTGATCATTCCTATCCCGGGTCAAAGCCGGTTGCGGTATATTTTTTTCAGCCCATGCAGGCCCGTGGTTGCAGTGGCCATCCTAACGTTGAGGATCATGCAATACTTGCTGATGAACTGGTTCCATTCTTTAAGGATCTTCTTGAAAAATAGGTTATTGGTATGTTGAAAAATAAGATTGAATTATTAAATAATGATGGTCACCAGGAAGTATTATCACCAACTAATCAGGAATTACCCGCAATTTGTCTGATCATTCCCCGGAAAATAAATCCGTGGAAAGGTAGCACCGAGTACCAGTACAACCTTCCCAAAAGACCCAGGGGCCTGAATGTTGCAGTTTGCTCCAGGATATTATTATTATCTATTTTAAATTCAAGCCATGCCTCTCCGGGCAGTTTCATTTCGGCATATAATAATAGCCTCTTCTGTTCCCGGCTTGCAAGAAGAACCCTCCAGAAATCAAGGGTATCACCCGCATAAATTTTCGTTTTACTTTTCCTTCCTCTTCTTAATCCAACACCTCCCACCATCTTATCCATCGTTCCTCTTATTGCCCAGAGTTTATTTCCATAATACCATCCTGTATTTCCTCCAATTGACCAGATCCTGTTTAATGCCTTTTCTGGATCCTGTACCTTTATTTTTCGTACATCCTTAAAGCATCCATTACTGGGCACTTCAATATGTTGCGCAATCCCTTTGTTTAAAATATTACTGGTTAATGCGTCTTTCCAACTTGAAACAACTTCATTTTGTTCGATCTTGTCAAATGCCATTGATATGGCTTTCTTATACGGTATAAGTTCAATGCCAAGTTCAATTGCCAGGTTATTTGGTGAACAAACCACTTCCACTTTCATACTGTCGACAAGATTCCGTGCAAGAGGATAGGATGTTGCGGTAACAAAATACAACCAGTAAGAAGATAACTTTGGCGTCATCACGGGCACTACAAATATCTTTCGTTTCAGTCCCCTGACCTCAGCAAATTGTAAAAGCATCTCTTTATAGGATAATATATCTGGGCCTCCAATATCAAAGCTTTTGTTATAGGTTCCGGATTTTAATAATACACCGGATAAAAATTCTATGACGTTCCGGATAGCAATGGGCTGGCATTTTGTATTCAACCAGCGTGGGGTGATCATGACCGGTAATTTTTCTACAAGATCCCTGATGATCTCAAATGATGCGCTTCCGGAACCCACAATGATTCCCGCTCTCAAAGTGGTTAGTGGAATTACAGATGAGCCCAGCACATTTTCAACATTTTTCCTGGAGCGTAAATGTTTTGACAGGTGTTTTTCATTTATTATGCCACTTAAATAAATGATTTGACTGGCATGCGTAGGCCGCATTCCTTCAACAAAGTTTTTCGCAGCCTGCTCTTCCATCTGGCTGAAATCGCCTGTACTGGATGACATTGAATGAATCAGGTAATAGGCAGCATCAATATCCCGGGGAATATTTTTTAAGGTTTCCGGTTTAAGAAAATCAATTTCGACTGCGCTTATACTTGCCGGGTCATAACCTTCGAGGTTAAAACGGTTCCTGTCTCTTACACAGCAATACACATAGTGCCCTTCTTTTAATAATACCGGGAGTAATCGCTGTGCTATATATCCTGTTGCACCCGTTAAAAGTATTTTCATTATATAATTTATTTAATGAAGTTACTTTCTTAATACCAAATTATTTTCCCGAAAGAATAAGGTATAAATTATACAGTGATAGCAGGAAGCCCATGGAGGAAATTACAATAGTTAACCAGAAGCCCACCAGCCGGTAATGGGTCAATCGCAATCTTGCTTCAACAAGTTCTTCTTTTTCTTTGCGAAGCGAACTGATCTTTTCTTCATCTTTCTTCTTATTCGGATCACGTGTGCTTTGTCCATCTTTAAGGAAAGATGCATAGCCTCCCTTCATCATCCAGTATTTTCCAAAATTGGACAGTTGAAGAATGGTATGTTCATTATCAATATATAAACACAACTTATCCCTGATCAATTGATCCGCCCAGGATTTGGTATTTAAGAATTCGGTGCTGTTGGCGGAAAATTTTTTCGCAGCAAAGTCATAAGGATTTAGCTCTTCTTCCTGGTAAGCGGCCTTCATCAGTTCTTCAAGAAATTCTTCCTTTATCATAAAGTGCATGCAGTTTATGGATGATGTTATCAGGTTCTTTTTGCATTTTTTATAAATATTCTCCTGACAGTGGATTCATTTTTAATCAAACCGAAGAACTCATCCAGGTAACGGATCATCGAAGTTTTTTCATGTCCAGCCAGTTGGCTGCAATTCACTACCAGGCTATCCATGGCATTTTTATTTTTCCTGAAAAGATCAAGCGCCGACTGTAACTCTTCCATGGTCCTGGGAAAACCCAGGTAATGTCTTTCCGTTACCGTTTTGATGGGTAATTCTTCCGCCGGGATAGCATACCTGGCATTGACAAGCCCGCAGTAATCGAAATCATAGGGAATTACAAGGGGTTTAAGCAGTGAGTCCTTTTTCCTGATCA
>JAEWIW010000006.1 GCA_023386855.1 Bacteroidota bacterium
AATAAGTTCAGGCTTTTCTGTTCCATTCGAATGGATCCATTCAAGCAGGAGATCACCATTTCTTAAAAGAGCAAGTATATCGAACAGGCCGCTTTGTTCAAAACCTTCGCGCATGAAGTATTGTTCATCTTCATCATTTTCTACAATGATCAGTTTATATTTTCTAATCTGTTCCGGCAACTTGATGTTCATTTAAGGTGAAATAAAATGTGGTTCCTATGCCTGGTTCGGATTTAAGCCAGATTCTGCCCTGGTGGCGCTCAACAATTTTCTTGCAGATGGCCAGACCTATCCCGGTTCCGGCATATTCCTTTTCTGTATGTAATCTCCTGAAGATCTCGAATACCTTTACTTCATCCTCCGCTGAAATTCCTATACCATTATCACTGATGGCAAATAAAGGATGTCCATTGTCAAACTTTATATCAATACTTACTTCGGGTTTATCCTTATCTGTAAATTTAATGGCATTGCTGATAAGGTTCTGCAATAGTTGAACAATCTGTACCCTGTCGCAATGAATATTATCTGCATATACATTTTCCTTTATCACCGCACCTGATTCACGAATCAATATTTTCAGGTTCTCAAAGGTTTCATGAAGAACCTGCTTTACGCTTACTTCTTTTTTCTCGACTTCAATCTTACTCAGCTGGGAATAACTTAACAGGTTCTGGATCAGCTCACGCATACGTGTTGCGGTATTCACGGCCTTGTCGATATACTGGTGCAACTGTTCATACTCTTTGGTGTCGAGCTTTAATTCAATAAGTTTGAGAAAACTTTTGATGGTTCTTATCGGTTCCTGCAAATCATGGGAAACGATATAGGTAAACTGTTCAAGTTCCTCATTGGCAGAAGCCAGTTCCATATTCGATAACCTAAGCTTGCCGGCCAGTTCACGGTATTTCTCGTAGCTGTCTCTCAAAGCTTTTTCATTCTCCATTCTTTCGGTAAGATCCCTCGTAACTTTTGAAAAACCGATCAGGTTGCCCTGGTTATTATACACCGCCGTAATAACGATATTGGCCCAGAACCGGCTTCCATCTTTTCTTAGCCTCCATCCCTCTTCTTCATACTGTCCTGTTACTCTTGCAACCTTCAATTCATAAGCTGGCTTACCATTGACCAGTTCTTCTTCGGGATAAAAAATGGTAAAATATTTTCCTATGATCTCTTCGGCTTCATAACCTTTGATCCGGCGTGCACCTTCATTCCAGCTAATGATCCTTCCCTTTTCATCCATCAGGAAGATCCCATAATCTTTTACCTGTTCAACAAGTGAACGGTAACGCAATTCGCTTTGGCGTAAAGCCTCTTCGTTCAATTTTCTTTCGGTAAGGTCTCTTGTCAGCTTGGATAAACCCATGAACTGGTTGGCTTCATTATACAGCGCCGTAATGACCACGTTGGCCCAGAAAACCGATCCATCCTTTTTAAGCCGCCAGCCTTCACCCTCGTATCTTCCATCCTTAATGGCCGCCTCGATTTCAAGTTGAGGTTTATTGACTTTTAGATCCTCTTCGGTATAGAACCTCGACATATGTTTACCCAGTATCTCGCTTTCAAGATAGCCATGGATCAGCCTGGCTCCCTCATTCCATGATTTTACATGGCCATTCTTATCAAGCATGAAAATGGCATAGTCTTTCGCTTCCTGGACCATGAGCCTGTATTGTTGCTCTGATGCACGAAGGTCAAGTTCAAGCTGCTTGGTTTCGGAGATATCCCTGATGATACAATTGAACCCATTTTCCTGGCCGGCAAGCTTTAATCCATAACTGATGGTCATTTCCGACCAGAAGCTGGAACCATCCGCTCTTGGGCGCCATCCTGCAGAAATGAATTTGCCTCTCTTCTTTGCTGTATTCAGTTCATATTCCACCCGGAGCGGATCATTTCCATTGGAATAAAAAAATTCAAGCTTTTTACCCTGCAGCTGGTGATTTGTAAATCCCGTCACTGTTTCCGTAGCAGGGTTGGAATATAAAATATACCCATGCTCATTCAATAGCAATACAGGATCACTAAATCCATCGATCATTTGATATGAAGATGTACTCATAAATAGGTTCGGTCAAACCAGCAAAACTAATGGTATCGTATTAGTATTCGAAATGAAGATATTTTAATAACTGGTCTAAAGCATTGGCATCAGGTATAGGGATGGTATGGGGTTCTTCATCCAAAATCATGATCATTTTCCCCGAAGGCTCATATACTTTCCAAACCGGTAATCCTTCTCCATTAGGATCACCCTTTTTCACAAAGTTTGCCCAATAGCCCGACATGATCTCTGCCAATTGTTTATCCGAATCTTCCCATGGCCTGTTTACAAAACGAAGGTTATCGAGGGCATAGGGCACTTCACCCGTATGAAATGCTCCATATTTTTTATATTCCCCTGTTGCCGGCACTTTCCTGGTAAAACGATATACATATACTTTCTTTCCCTGGCTGCTTTCGATATTGGCCCAGGCATAATTCTGCGCGCCAAAAATGATATCCCTCCAAAGATCAAGCTGGGATTGCCTTGCCCTTTCATCAGTTCCTGAAGGATAATATTTTAATAAAGCTTCTCCATATTGCTTCCTGGTATCGGCTGAATAATCTGTTGCATTCCTGATAGGCCCAAATATCAACCCCTCGTCCTGGTTCCAACCAGTTAACAGGGTAACCTTATTTTGCTTTCCTTCCCGGAAAATTTCAGGTACGGGCTTTGGCAATACATAACCATCCATCACTGCTGAACGAAAACCCTGCGATTTTTGCATAAGTTCTTCCGCATCGATCCTTCTTAATTTCTCCAGGTGATCCCCCGTTTCATCCCCGGTTATTCCTGCTGCAAATTTCCTGCCTTCACTTTCTGCCTGCTGTAGATCCATCAGCGGCCTGGTAAAATTGGCACCGCTTTCAGCAATGGCTTTATTGAATAAACCTTTGGCCGTTGGTGATGCCACCAGCCAGTGAACACTCATGGCACCGGCCGATTGCCCTGCAATAGTTACATTTCCTGGATCGCCTCCAAACGCTTCTATATTCTGCTTTATCCATTTCAGTGCAGCCACCTGGTCCATCAACCCATAGTTACCCGAAGCATTTCTTCCCGATTCCCTGCTTAGGGCAGGATGTGAAAAGAAACCAAACACACCCACACGGTAGTTGATGCTCACGAATACAATTCCTTTTTTTGCCATGGCCTCTCCATCATATATGGGCACACCACTTCCACCGCTGGCAAAACCGCCCCCATAGATCCAAACGAATACGGGCTTTTTTTCCGCGGCGCCTATTGCTCCCGTCCATACATTCAGGTATAGACAATCTTCGCTGATGGGTTCTTTTGGAATAAGGAACTCTTCGCTCCACATACTGAAAGCCGCCGGCTTGGGTTGCATGGGACTGGGTCCGAAAGCGTTGCATTCTTTTACCCCTTTCCATGGTTGAACAGGTTGTGGTTCCTTCCATCGCAGTTCTCCCACAGGGGGTGCTGCAAATGGAATTCCTTTGAATGAAATAATATCACCTGTTGCATTCACCTGGCCGGAAACAAGTCCTGCAGCGGTTTTCACCAGGTTCGAAGCAGAATCTTTCTTACTTCCTTCATTTGAATGGCAGGCCATACAAAGCATCAGTAATAAAGGCAGCATCAACCTAAACATATCACCGGTTTTGGTCCATGAATAAATACCGGTTGCGATGTTGTTCCTGTTCCACTCTTGTATTTACATTGATATGCATTACCGGGGCTTCCTTGTCATTTTTATATACCGGCCATTGGGGAAGGTCATTTCCATTTGGATTATGGTTGCGGATGAAATTGGCAAAATATTCCTGCATGATCTTCGATACCTTGTAATCCTCTTCTGTCCATGCATATACTTTATTGGAAGAAAGGTTACCCATCGCATATTCAATCTCAGCAGAGTGAACAGCGCCTTTTGAAGGAGGCATTCTTTGCTGGCCACGTTGTACCCCACCGGCAAGGCCAGGGCTGGCATCGCCCATTTCAGGAACCATTTCGGGCCGGGGACGTTCATACAAATAACGATATACTGGCTGGTCACCGGTTTGGGCATGAAGGTCGGCCCACTTCCAGGTACTGAACGCAATAAAGCGATCGCCTGCAAGAGCAGTAGCAACTTCCTCCACCTCATCATCATTCGAAGGCGCATATAGTTTCAGCACTTCTTCAGCCTTATTGCCATAAAGTTTATTTACCGTCTTTTTAAAATTCTCCACGGTAGGTTTATCATTTCCCATAATGGCCCGGTAATTCATTTCTTCATTATTCCATCCCACTAATAAAGGAACATGTGCCTGTTCACCCGATTCATAAATCGCATAAGGACTTTTTGGAAAGAAATATCCATCGATGGTCATGGCAAATCGGAAAGGACCAAACTTCATGGAAGAAGAAAGTAATGTATCGGCGGGTAGGCTTCTAAGTTTTTCCAGGTTATCAGCACCTACCGTACGGGCAAATTGAACACCTGTTTGTTCAGCTTTATCCAATGGCACAGCAGATAAGGCTCCCAGCAAGGATCCGCTTTCACCAATCGCAGCAGAAATAAGGTCTTTTGAAAGTGGTGATGCCATTTGAGCGCTAACAGAAATGGAGCCTGCCGATTCGCCTGCAATGGTTACCCTCGAAGGATCACCTCCAAAGGCGGCAATGTTCTCCCTGACCCATTTCAATGCGGCCGACTGGTCGAGCAGTCCATAATTACCGGAAGATTTATTAGGTGATTCTTTACTCAATTCAGGGTGGGCGAAAAACCCGAATACGCCAAGCCTGTAATTAACTGTCAGGGCTACAATTCCTTTTTGTGCCATGCTTTCACCATCATATCGTGGCTCTGATCCATCACCGGCAACAAAACCTCCGCCATAGAAATATACCAGAACAGGAAGTTTCTCATTTGCTTTTTTTGCAGGTGTCCATATGTTCAGGTAAAGGCAGTCTTCACTTGTTCCGTTTGAACGAAAATTCATGTCACCAAAAATATTGGTCTGCATAGCCCTTGGTCCAAATGCATTGGCCTTGAGTATGCCTGTCCAGTTCTTTACCGGCTGTGGTTCTCTCCAGCGGAATTTCCCAACGGGTGGAGCGGCAAAGGGAATGCCCTTAAAAGAATAAACGCCTGAAGGTTCAAGTACTCCTTCAACAATGCCATTGGCCGTGCGTACCTGTTGCAAGCCTTTTGATTTTTTTTGAGAGAAAGCTGTTGTTGCAAGAAAAGATACTGCAACAAACGTGTAAAGTAAATATCTCATGAAGTGTTAGATTGATACTTAAAAAGATGATCTAACAAATTAATCGATTGAAGGAAATAATGGTAATTAATTTTTATTTTACTTAATAAGCAATTGAACAGGATATGCTATGACCCCGGCTCATTTCTGGAAAGGTGAACGGTTTTTAACGGTGAAACCACGAGAGGAAATTTTTCTACCTGCACAGAGCTGGTATCCAGTCCAAAGCCTCTTTCTTCGGAAAGACTGACAGATTTCAACCAGAAATAAATTTTCATGATCATACTTTCACGGATCGACAGCTCATTATCCTGGCTTAAATATTTTTCCATCACGATAAAGGAAAAGTCGCCCACCGTATTTGATCTTTCAAGGCTTTCATAACGGCTGTTAATATTCACTTCACGGTTGGCAGAAAGGTCTTCAACAACTTTTCGGAACATAAGGTTTATCCGGGGCTGCACCCTGAAACCCAGGCGCATATCCACTCTTATGATATCGTTGGGAATGATATGCTCTACCTTATACTCAGCGGTATAAGGATCATCGAGGGTATTCACATGAACAAACCAGTAAATATCGGCACGCTTTGGTTTCCTGTTAAGAATGGAATACATGATCTTATGCTCGATCTCCTTGGGATTGTCTGCACTGGTAAGATAAACCAGGTGAGTGGAATACTTGGGAACCGTTTTGTCGTTGCTCAATTCTTGAATCTGTGGAATATAGTGTTCAAGCCTTACAAATTCAACATACCTGTTCTTGATCTTTCTTGCTGCAAACCAAACATTCATTACCAGGAACAATGCACCGCCCATGATCACAGCAACATATCCCCCATGAGGGAATTTTTCCATGTTGGCCCACAAAAAACTCAGTTCAATGAGCAGGTAAATAGAGAGATAGGCATATATAAACAGGGGCTTTGCTCTCTTAAGCACAAGGTAATTGGAAAACAAAATGGAAGTGGCGATCATGCAAAGGGTAATGGCCAGTCCATATGCAGCTTCCATATTGGACGCTTTTCTAAAATATAAAACGATACCAACGCAGCCTGCAAACAACATCATGTTTACTGCAGGAATATATAACTGGCCCCTTTCTTCAGTTGGATAGTTGATCTTGAGCTTTGGCCAAAGGTTCAGTCGCATGGATTCACTGATCAGGGTAAAGGATCCGGAGATCAATGCCTGGCTGGCAATAATGGCCGCAGCAGTTGCAATACCAATTCCGAAATATAAAAACCATGAGGGCATAACACCATAAAAAGGATTAAACCCCGATTCAATCATTTGACTTGTAATAGTCTGCCCATGGTAATTTCTTAACAGCCACGCGCCCTGTCCCAGGTAATTTAAAATAAGACAGCTTTTGACAAAGATCCAGGAGTAACGGATATTCCACTTCCCGCAGTGACCAAGATCAGAATATAATGCCTCTGCACCAGTGGTACATAAAAACACACCCCCAAGAATATAAAATCCTGCTGGATAGGTAATCAACAAATGGATACCGTAATAAGGGTTGAAGGCTTTGAATATATGGATATCATCGGCCAGGTGTATGACACCCAGTATGCCCAGCATTAAAAACCAGCACAACATTATGGGCCCGAAAAACCGGCCGATGAACTTGGTACCAAATTGCTGAATAAAGAACAGGAATGACAGGATGGATACAACGATCCAGATAATGGTATTTTGATGTATACCATGCATGGCAGGAACCTGCTTCAATCCTTCAATGGCAGAAGTTACAGAAATGGGTGGGGTAATCATGCCATCGGCCAGCAGTGCAGCGCCACCGATCATGGCGGCTATCACCAGCCATTTCCTTCTCCTTCTTACCAGGGCATACAGGGAAAAAATTCCGCCCTCACCCCTGTTATCTGCATGCAGGGTGAGTATAACATATTTTAAAGTGGTTTGAAGTGTAAGGGTCCATATTACCAGGGAAAGTGCACCCAACACTAATTCTTCTGAAATAACTGTATGTACTCATTATGGCATTGAGTACATACAGTGGTGATGTTCCAATATCACCATAAATGATACCCAGTGCAATAAGCAACCCCGCAAAACTTACTTTATTCTGAAGACGATCCATATCCTGATATTTTTTCCTTGCGGCATTTCTTAATTATTTTTCCCTGCAAACAAACCGGTATCCTACTCCCGATTCTGTAAGTATCATTTCCGGACGATTTGGATCGGGTTCAAGTTTTTTTCTCAACTGCGCTATAAACACGCGCAGGTATTGCGACTGGTTGATATAACCAGGGCCCCATACATCCCTGAATATGAGGATAACCGCTGATAGGCTATACAGGTACTGCTTCCGCCGTGCGATCCTATAAGGAAATTTACCTTTCATTAGCATGGCAAAATTATCCAATTAGGATCAGAGGATTATAAATTTAGCGGCCTGGCGTATAAAGATTTTATAAAACTTCCCATAAAAAAGGGCCGGCACATACATGCCAGCCCTGTATCAATGAGAATGATTACCCTTACTTTATCTCAATAGTGAGAATGCTTTCAATCCTTTGCCAGATCATGTTATACAATTCCGTATTACTGGTAGATGAAATGATCACTTCATTATTGGTGCGATCAGCATTGGTGAACATATCTTCTGTAAAACCCTGCGCCAGTTGCTGTACCGACATCATTGCTTCCGCTTCCAGTGCATCCGTATTACCATCAATAATGGTGGGAGTAGTCTTTTTAAAACTTAGTTCAAATGCTTTATCTACCACAAGACTGATGGGAACGGTTTGACCATCTTTCTTGAATGTTCCGGTCAAAACCAGTGAAGGCTTATCCATTACCGGTGCAAAACCAATTTTAAATTCAATGGATGAAAATGCAGCCTGTGGAACTTCAATACTTCCCAGTGAAGCCCATGCATCGAAAAGATCGAAACGTTGGTCGATCGTTGATTTTAATTCAACAGAATTATCTGCATCAGCCACTGCAGCAAACTGGATATCAGAAACACCTACTGATCCGCCCGTCCAGTTAAAGTTTTCAAACTCTTCAGCCTGTGCTTTCCGCTGACCATTCATTCCAAAACCGGCAATTTCTTTATCGGCAGTCAGCTTATAATTCAGTGTGGTGGTTGGCTTGTCAGCAACTGCTGTTTCCTTTTTGCAGCTTGATAAACCGGCGATGCCTGCAATAACCATTGCAGCGAGGAAGAATTGTTTCATATCGATACTTTAAATAATGATTTTATTCAATGAATACTATAGGCTTACAAGCAACAATTGTTCCAGCATAGTGAGGAATTGGCGCTTATCCCATATCTTAGTTATAATATCATATGCAGTTCAAACAGGACCAGCTTCATAAGGTTATTACCATCGACCAGGTCATTCCTGAAACGGATGATTTCAAAACCTTTATTTTTAAAAAGGATCATGGAATTGAGTATAAAGCTGGACAATTTCTTACCCTTGTTCATTCAGAAGGCGTTAGTGAACTTCGCCGTTCTTATTCTATCGTTTCTAATCCCATTTGTAATGAACCGCTGGCAATCGGGGTAAAAAGGATAGACAATGGCGTTTTTTCCCGTTGGCTTGTTGATCATGCCAGGGAAGGTCAACAATTACTTAGTGCTGGCGTTGGTGGCTTTTTTACATTGCCTGGAAACCTGGAATCCTTTGATTCGGTATTTTTCTTTGCCGCGGGCAGTGGCATTTCCCCCATTATGTCCCTGTTGAAATCAGTTTTGTTTGGCAGTGAAAAAACCAGGGCAATCCTGGTGTATAGCAGTAATGCAATGGAAACGACCATCTACCTTGAGGAGATAATCCGGATGGAAGGCCTTTTACCTAACCGCTTCCTTCCAATCTTCCTGTTTAGTGGGTCCGCGGACCTGAAAAAAGCCAGGTTA
>JAEWIW010000235.1 GCA_023386855.1 Bacteroidota bacterium
GCACTTTAAGAAATATCAGTCTTTTTTCCCATTTATTGCCCCTGTTATTATTCCTGATATTTTCAAGAAAAAATAAAGCAATTGGGTTAGCAGCTATAATATGTTATAGCTGCTATTCTTTTTTAAATGATATATTAATTAATTATAGCCAACCTTTACACGTAAGACATTTAGTATTTCATCTCTTAAGCTTATTTACTATAATAGAATACATACTTTTTAGTTTTGCAATATTTTCAATATTAAAAAATCCCTTATTAAGAAAAATCATTTTAATAGTTTCCCCGTTCTTTATTGCCTTCTCAATTATTCAATATTTACAAGCTGAGAATGATTCAATCGACTCCATATCCATAACCGTTGAAAACATTATTATCATCATATTCTGTATGCTCTACTTCTTCGAAGAAATGAGCACCCCCCAGGTGTCCTTTGTTTACTCCACGCCAAGCTTCTGGCTTATCGTAGGGATCCTGATCTATTCTACCGGCACGTTCTTCCTCTTCATGTTCTCAGAAAACCTCTCCGACGATGAATGGGAAAAATGGTCAATTATAAATTATGTATTCACTATCCTTAAAAATATCTGCTTTGCCATAGCCATTTCCATTAAAAATAACTCAAATGACCTACCATCCTATGAAAACCAGCACGACCATGACTTGCTAGATAACCCCCTAACCTTTAATTCTAATCCCTAACCGAAAATGATCTTACTGCAAGCCTCAAGCGCTGGAAGTAGTATAAGCCAGGTTCTCTTCTTTGGCACCATCGGAATGCTGGCGCTCACCATTGGGTTGATCGTTTTTATCATCTTCCACCAGAGAAAGGTTATCAGGTACCAGCTCAGGTTACAAAAACTTGAACAGGAACAGCAAAAGATGCTGCTGAACGCCTCCATCCGGTTCCAGGAAGAAGAAAGACAACGCATCGCGGCTGACCTGCATGATGATGCCGGCCCCCTACTGGCTACTGCAAGGCTTTACCTCAATGAGAACCTCGTGAACCAGGACAGAACCACGCAGCTTCAAAGTATCTATAATGCCAAGCAAATCATTGACGATACCATCCAGCTTATCAGGAATATTTCTCACAGCCTGATGCCACCAACCCTTAAGAACTTTGGCCTGGAATCGGCGGTCAACGACCTGTTCCAGAAAATCAGCGGATCTGGAAGTATGAACGCTTCCTGCCGGTTTCACGATTACCGTGAACGCCTTGATCCCGACAAGGAACTTATCGTATTCCGCGTAATACAGGAACTCATCAATAACATTCTTAAACATAGTAACTCAAGCTTTATCCATCTTACCCAAAATCTTTCCGGCAATAGCCTCTTCATCAGGATGCACCACGATGGAAAAGGCCTTACCCAGGCTGATTTTGAACGATTGAATAAAAGCACTGTTGGTCTTGGATTAAAGAATATCCAAAGCCGGCTGAAACTTTTGCAGGGAAAAATCCACTTTGAAAGAGATCATTCACAGACCTATTTCAAAGTGACGATTGAAATCCCTCGAACAGATCCGCAAAATTTTCAATAACCAATTAAACATGGCAGGATTTATTGCATCCCATTCAGTTCAATAACTCTTTTGCCCAGCCTCTAAAATTTTATATATAATTTTAGGCTGCCAATATCAAGAAAAAACATGGGCCCCATCAAAGTTGCAATTGCTGACGACCATAAAATATTCCGGAAGGGTGTAATTCTTTCTTTACGCCCCTATACCAATATCCGGTTTGTGTTCGAAGCAGAAAACGGACAGGAACTCCTCGATAACCTTCCCACCCTGGAAGAACAACCTGATGTTATCCTGATGGATCTCCGCATGCCTTTGAAAGATGGAATAGAAACCACCCGCATAGTTGCCAAACAGTTTCCCCAGATCCATATCATTGCGCTCACAATGTATGAAGATGAAAGATTCGTGAGCCATATGATGGAAATCGGTGCAAATGGTTACCTCCTGAAAAGCGCTGATCCCTCGGAAATCAAAAAAGCTATCATGGAAGTGATGTCCAAAGGGTATTACCTGAACAATTTTGTGAATCGTATTCTTCTAAAAAAATCTCATTCCCGCCAGAAAACGGTCCCTTCCCTAACCAGCGAGATCACTATCTCAGAAAGAGAAAGAGAAGTGATTAAATATATTTGCATGGAGTTTACTGCACAGGAGATCGCACAAAAGATCAATGTTTCACCCCGTACTGTCGAAGCCATCAAGGACAGGCTAATGGAAAGATTTGGAGCAAAGAATACGGCAGGACTGGTATTCTTCGCAGTAAAGAATAATCTTATCGATTAAGATCTATCTTATTAATTAAGATCTAAAATTGCATTTCAGGGATATCTCCCTCTATTACCAGTTTCCCTGCAGTCTTATTTTTTATTTCCTCTACCGATACACCCGGAGCGCGTTCAAGTAACCGGAACCCTATACCCGGTACCACTTCAAGTACCGCGATCTCAGTGATCACTTTTTTTACACAACCCACTCCCGTCAACGGTAATGTGCAGGAAGGCAATAATTTCGACTCCCCTTTCGGGTTGGTATGCATCATCGCAACAATAATATTCTTTGCACTGGCGACAAGGTCCATTGCGCCTCCCATTCCTTTAACCATCTTGCCCGGTATCTTCCAGTTGGCAATATCTCCATTTTCTGAAACCTCCATTGCTCCCAGAACCGTAAGATCAACCTTGCCAGCCCTGATCATTCCAAAACTTTCGGCACTATCGAAAAAAGCACCTCCCGGTAATATGGTCACTGTTTCCTTGCCTGCATTGATAAGGTCAGCATCCACCTCATCTTCTTCAGGGTAGGGCCCTATGCCCAGCATTCCATTTTCAGACTGCAGCATGATGCTGATACCCTCCGGGATATAATTAGCTACCAGGGTAGGTATGCCTATTCCCAGGTTCACATAATCACCGTCCTTTAATTCCTTTGCAATTCTTTTCGCAATTCCGAATTTGTCGAGTGCCATCAGTTAAGCATTTGTGTGACGAACGATTTTCTTTCTATCCTTTAAGCATTTGTGTGACGAACAGTTTTCTTTTCAATCCTTTTCTGGTAATTGGTTCCCTGGAATATCCTGTGAACATAAATGCCGGGAACATGTACCTGGTCGGGTTCCAGTTCACCAGGTTCAACAAGTTGTTCCACTTCTGCAATGGTAATCTTTCCTGCCTTCGCCATGGAAGTGGAAAAATTTCGGGTCGTTTTCCTGAATACAAGGTTACCGAAACGGTCACCCTTCCATGCTTTAACTATAGCGAAATCCGCATCCAGTGCATATTCCATCAGGTAGTGCTTTCCATTGAACACCCTTGTTTCTTTTCCTTCAGCCACTTCGGTTCCATAACCTGCAGGTGTAAAAAATGCCGGAATTCCCATCCCTGCCATCTGTATCCTCGTTACCAGGGTTCCCTGGGGTATCAGGTCAACCTCGAGTTCTCCCGATAATAACTGTCTTTCAAACTCGGCATTCTCACCAACATAACTGCTCATCATTTTTTT
>JAEWIW010000357.1 GCA_023386855.1 Bacteroidota bacterium
CTACTATAGTAATTCAAAAGAAAGCTATGGTGTAGCAGGTTTCAATATATTTGGCCGGATTTATCCTATCGACCAGGTGCTGCTGCAGTTACAGCCTGAAATGAATTATACCTGGGGAAAGGTAAAATATTACGGTCCCCCCGAGGAAACCCTGAAGCTGCAAAGCAAATTTGTGCCTTCATTACTTGCTGGAGCAGGGGGAGTGATCCCAACCGGCCCCGGTGGCCTGGTGATCATGGCGCAATACGACCTGCTTCAAAATGATCGAAGTCCATACGGATCAAAAGTATTCTATACCATCGGGTATAATATAGGGCTCTAGTAACATTGCCTCAATTGGAACAAAGAGCAACAATGCCTTACTTTTCTATAATACCGATTAACTTTAATGGATCCTGTTAAATACTTCCTTAGGGTTATCACAGAGAATGACCCTGTTGCCCAGTGGTTCATATAATAAGCCTTCCTTTTCCAGCATTTTCATATGACTGTACAGGTAATTATAAAATCCTCCTGAATTGAGGAGATAGATTTTTTTATCATGGATCTTCAGCTGGTTCCAGGTGAGCATCTCGAACATTTCATCAAGGGTGCCGAAACCACCAGGCATAACAATGGCTGCATCGCTCATTTCAAAAAGCATTTTTTTTCGGCTATGCATGTCCGTTACAACCGCCAGTTCCTGTAAGCCTTCATGCTGGTGTTCCCATTCGAGCAACATCTTCGGAATGATGCCCATTACATTTCCTCCATTGGCCAGTACAGCATCAGCTACAGCCCCCATCAATCCACTTTTTCCACCACCATAAACCAGCCTCATATCCAGTATGGCAATGAGTTTGCCCAGTTCAGCTGCATGCTCCATATATATTTTGTTTGTTCCTGTCCTGGAGCCGCAAAAAACTGCAACAGATTGAATATTCATGCCGTCAATATACGCAGGATAAGTATCGGCATCATGCTTAATCCTCCTTTTTTATTAACATTGCCCTTCATACAGGAATATGTCATCAACCATTTTGTTCAGTTTTGTTGTAGGATATTTTGTTTTATTACTGGTCGTTGCATGGTATACCTCACGCAATTCCAATAACGATTCCTTCTTCATTGGAAACAGGAATTCAAACTGGATGCTGGTGGCTTTTGGAATGATCGGCACCTCCCTTTCGGGGGTAACATTTGTATCCGTGCCTGGTACGGTAGGCGGTTCGGGCTTTGCCTATTTCCAGGTAGTGATTGGGTACCTCATTGGTTATGTAATGGTGGCATTCATCCTGCTGCCGCTTTATTACAGGATGAACCTTACGTCGATTTACAATTACCTGCAGCATCGTTTTGGAATGGTATCGTATAAAACCGGTGCACTGTTCTTCCTGATCTCACGCACATTGGGCGCCACCGCCCGTCTATACCTGGTGATCAATGTTCTCCAGATCTTTATTCTTAAGGATATGGGACTTTCATTTGAGCTCACCACTTTCGTTATCCTCCTGATGATCCTCCTGTATACATTTGAAGGTGGAGTGAAAACCATCGTGTTCACCGATACCCTGCAAACCTCGTTCATGCTGCTCGGCCTGGTAGTATGTATCTTCTATATCAGTGATGCATCATTTGGTACAACGCTGTCCAGTTTGCAGCACCAGGGGCTTACCAGGATCTTTAATTATGATGTGGATAGCCCGGGTTATTTTTTAAAACAGATCCTTGGCGGGGCTTTTATCACGGTAGCCATGACAGGTCTCGACCAGGAAATGATGCAGAAGAATATCAGTGTGAGAACGCTGAAGGATTCACAGAAAAATATGCTGGTGTTCAGTATTATTCTTGTGATCGTAAATTTTCTTTTTCTTTTCCTTGGTGGGCTGCTCAAACTTTTTGCGGAAGAAAAAGGTATCCAGGTACCTGCAGACGACCTGTTTCCCACGGTTGCCCTGAATTACCTTCCCGCAGCGGTTTCCATCATATTCATCATCGGGCTTATTTCCGCGCTTTTCCCCAGTGCTGATGGGGCGCTGACTGCACTTACCTCTTCTTTCTGTATTGATTTGCTCGGCTTCAAGAGAAGGGAAAACATGAATGAAAAGCAGCAGAAAAGAGTAAGGCTGATCGTTCATATGATCTTTGCCCTTGTCTTTTTCCTGATCGTGATCGGGTTCAAATGGATCAATAATAAATCCATCATAGATGTGATCCTGAAAGTTGCGGGCTTCACCTACGGCCCGCTGCTGGGATTATTTGCCTTCGGCATCATATCCAAAAAGCCTATCCGCGACAGGCTATCCATCTGGGTTTGCCTGCTTGCACCAGCAATAATCCTGGTCATTGATATGGTGAACAATATCGACTGGTACGTGTTGCAACTGAAACTTGAAGGTGGATTCATCGATAGTGTTCGTTCATTCTCATCCTCGTTATTCGGATCCTTTAAAATTGGTTACGAGCTACTGATCTATAATGGCCTCCTTACTTATTTCGGATTGTGGTTGATATCTTTGAAAAAAAATCAATAGTGGATATCATTCCTGACAAGATCCAGGTATATGCCGAAAAGTTTTCGGATCCCGAAGATCCGCTACTGGAAGCCATCAACAAGGAAACCCTTTCTTCCCATCCCCATGCACATATGCTGAGCGGGCACCTGCAGGGAAGGTTTCTGGCCATAGTCAGTAAAATGCTTCGGCCGCAGTATATTTTAGAAATCGGGACTTTTACCGGATACAGTGCATTATGCCTGGCAGAAGGACTTACGCCTGCCGGCAAGCTTCACACCATTGAACTCCGTGAAGAGGATGCCCAAACTGCCCGCCAAAATTTCAATAGGTCAAATCAGGCGGATAGGATAATTTTACATACCGGTAATGCGTTAGAGATCATTCCAACGCTGGAACCCGTTTGGGACCTTGTTTTCATTGATGCCGACAAGGTAAGTTACCAGGCCTATTATGACCTGGTAATACCCAAAATGCGAAGTGGGGGAGTAATACTGGCGGATAATGTATTATTTCATGGGCAGGTGGTAGAAGACCCGATCACCGGCAAAAATGCCAAAGCCATCCATGAGTTTAACCAGTTTCTGCGTAATGATGACAGGGTGGAGAAGGTGATCATAACCCTCCGCGATGGTTTAATGATGATCAGAAAGAAATAATTACGGAATAACCACAATGAAAAAATTATTATTCACTTTAGGTTTAATAACCCTTACACTGGCGATCCGTGCACAGTCGTCCGCGGATATCCTTGAATACATAAGCCAATATAAAGAACTGGCTATTGAGGAAATGCAGCGGACTGGCGTTCCGGCTTCCATCAAGCTTGCACAGGGTATTCATGAAACCTCGGCAGGTAAAAGTGACCTTGTATTGAAATCAAACAATCATTTCGGGATAAAATGCAAGGCCAACTGGGCAGGTGATAAGGTTTACCACGATGATGACGCGAGAGGCGAATGCTTTCGCAGTTATGCCGCCTCTATTGATTCCTATAAGGATCATTCTGATTTCCTGAAGAACAGCCAGCGTTATGCGTTCCTGTTCAGGCTGGACCCACATGATTATAAGGGCTGGGCTTATGGTTTGAAAAAAGCCGGATATGCAACCAACAACCGGTATTCCCAGATTATTATCCGCCTTATAGAAGAGTATAACCTGCAGCAATATACGCTGATAGCACTTGGCGAGGCCAGGCCGCAGGAAGAAGTATTTGTTTCCAATAAGCCTTCAGAGTCACCGATGAAGGCGACCAACGCGGTGGTCAGGCTGCCGGCTCCTAAGCCAGTGGTAAATTATCCTTCCGGAGAATTCAGGATCAACAATACCAGGGTAATATATGCTCCTGCGGGAACCTCTATGCTTGCCCTGGCAAACGAATACGATATCAGCTTTGCAAGATTGCTTGATTTCAATGACCTTAAAAAAGCGGATGTACTGGAAAAAGACCAGCTTGTATACCTCCAGCGCAAAAGGAAAGTGGGAAAGAAGGACATCCATGTAGTGGAAGAAGGAGAAACACTATATGATATCTGCCAGATCGAAGGGATCAGGCTTTCCAGTTTAGCCGAACTAAACCTGTTGAAAGAATATGAACAACCCGCGGCAGGAGAGAAGTTACAGCTTCAGCATGCAGCGCTGGTGAAACCCATTTTGCAGGATGAAGTGACCAGTAATATGG
>JAEWIW010000375.1 GCA_023386855.1 Bacteroidota bacterium
TATTAGCTCTTCTGACGAAGGGCTTTTTTTATGCCCCTACCTTCCTGCTAAGAACTATCGGACCCCTGACAAAAGGATGCAGCATCCTTCCATTCTAACATTTAAACACTGCAGCACAATGAGCAACCATCGTTTCGAGACACTCCAGCTACATGCTGGACAACAGGTAGACCCCAGCACCAAGTCAAGGGCCTTACCCATCTACCAGACCACTTCCTTCGCCTTTGACAATGCGGAGCACGCGGCATCCTTATTCGGGTTGAAATCTTTTGGTAATATCTATACCCGCATAATGAATCCTACCACTGATGTATTCGAGCAGCGCATTGCAGCACTCGAAGGAGGTGTAGCAGCAGTGGCCACTGCATCCGGGCAGGCAGCACAGTTCCTTGCCTTGAACAATATTTTACAGGAAGGCGATAATTTTATCACTTCTTCCTATTTATATGGAGGAACATTCAACCAGTTCAAGGTTTCTTTCAAGCGATTGGGCATCGAAGCCCGCTTCGCCAATGGTGATGACGTAGAAAGCTTCGCAAAAAAAATCGATAAGAATACAAAAGCTATTTACCTGGAAACGATCGGGAATCCCAGGCTGAACATTCCCGACTTTGAAAAGTTCGCCAACCTGGCTAAAGAATATGACCTTCCATTGATCGTTGACAATACCTTCGGCGCTGGTGGATACCTTTTCCGCCCTATCGAATGGGGAGCCAATATTGTTGTGGAATCAGCGACCAAGTGGATCGGCGGCCATGGCACTTCTATCGGCGGCGTAGTGATCGATGGAGGAAACTACAACTGGGGAAATGGAAAGTTCCCTCAATTTTCTGAACCATCAGAAGGTTACCATGGATTGAAATTCTGGGAAGTATTCGGCGAAGGAAACCCGCTTGGCCTGCCGAATATCGCATTTGCCATAAGGGCAAGGGTCGAGGGACTTCGCGACTTTGGTGCTGCGATCAGTCCTTTCAATTCTTTCCTCCTGGTACAGGGGCTGGAAACCCTTTCCCTCAGGATGGAACGTCATGTTGAAAATACCCTGGCACTGGCCGAATGGCTGGAAGCCCACCCACAGGTAGATTTTGTTTTATATCCTGGTTTAAAATCAAGCCCTTACCATGAGCTTGCAAAGAAATACCTGCCAAGAGGTTTTGGAGGCATACTGAATTTCGGCATCAAGGGTGGAAAAGAAAATGCAGTCAAGTTTATTGATTCATTGAAACTGGCCAGCCATCTTGCCAATGTTGGTGATGCAAAAACACTGGTGATACACCCCGCTTCTACCACGCACGAACAACTCGACGAAACAGAACAGAAAGCTGCAGGTGTTGATGTGAACCTTATCAGGGTAAGTGTAGGTATTGAACATATCGAAGACATCAAGGATGATTTCGAGCAGGCATTTAATTCGGTATTCTCAAAACAACTGGCACATTAAATCTTGTACACACGCAGGTAACCCCTGCGTGTTTTTTTATATGCGCAAAGAGTTCAGATATAACAGTCCCTTTACCCTGGAATCAGGAAAGACGCTTCCAGGCTATCACCTGGCCTATACTACATACGGAGAGATCAATGAGAACAGGGACAATATCGTATGGATATTTCATGCCCTTACTGCCAACAGTGAACCTGAAGAATGGTGGCCCGGGCTGGTGGGAAAAGGAAAATTATTCGATCCCGCTGCTCATTTCATTGTATGCGTGAATATGCCGGGCAGCTGCTATGGCAGCATCAGCCCATTGGATATTGATCTCAGTTCAGGAGAACCTTATTACCATGATTTTCCTTTCTTCACTCCCCGTGATATGATAAGGGCATACAAGCCTTTAAAAGAATTTTTGGGAATTGAACGCATACAGGTAGGTATCGGTGGTTCAATGGGAGGCCAGCAATTGCTGGAATGGGCCGTGGAAGAACCGGATCTTTTTGAATACATCTTCCCCCTGGCTACCAATGCTCAACATTCACCATGGGGCATTGCCTTCAATACCACGCAAAGAATGTGTATAGAAGCCGATGGAACATGGAAAACGAAACATGAGGATGCCGGGAAAGAAGGTATGAAAGCGGCAAGATCAGCAGCATTATTATCCTATCGTCATTATGAAGCCTATGGCAAAACGCAGCCGAGGGGAACCAACTTCCCGTTTGAAAAAGGATGGAATGGAGCTGCCTCTTACCAGCGATACCAGGGCGAGAAACTGGCAAGAAGGTTCAATGCATTCAGTTATTATGTATTGAGCCAGGGAATGGATTCGCACGACCTGGGAAGGAACAGGGCCCCGATTGAAGATGTGCTGGGAAGTATTAAAGCCAGGACTCTGACGGTAGGCATTGAAACTGATGTGCTGTTCCCCTTTAATGAGCAGCAGTTTATTGCCGAACATATTCCCGGCGGTGAATTCATTAAGATCCATTCGCCTTATGGGCACGATGGATTCCTGCTGGAATATGAACAACTTGAAAATATCATCACTTCCTTTCTTCCCTCGAAGTGGAAAACAAAAAAGAGATTAGAAACTTTATAAACAGAAGACATGCATAAAGAACTGACCATTGGGTTATTTGGTTTTGGAGTGGTTGGAGAAGGATTGTACAAAGTATTGCAACAAACACCTTCACTTAAAGCCACTATAAAGAAGATCTGTATCAGGCACCCGGAAAAGAAAAGAAATGCCCCCGCGGAATTGTTCACGACAGAAAAGGATGAACTGCTCTATGATGAATCGATCAATGTTATCGTTGAAGTGATCGATGATGCTGATGCAGCCTTCCAGATCGTATCCACCGCGTTGAAAAATAAAAAAGCCGTGGTAAGTGCAAGCAAGAAAATGATTGCTGAACACCTGGAACAATTACTTGAACTGCAACAGCAAACAGATGAACCCTTCCTTTACGAAGCATCTGCCTGCGCATCCATACCGGTGATCAGGAACCTGGAAGAATACTATGATAACGACCTGCTGCATTCCATAAGGGCGATCGTTAATGGTTCAACCAATTTCATTCTTACCAAGATGTTTGAAGATCGACTTGATTTCAAACAGGCCTTAATACTGGCACAACAGCTGGGTTTCGCAGAAAGCAATCCCAAGCTTGATGTGGAAGGATATGATGCCGTGAACAAATGGACACTGCTGCTAACCCATGCATATGGAGCATTGACGAAGCCCGACCAGATCGTATTCTCAGGCATACAGAATATACAGCTTTCGGATGCGATCGTGGCAAAGGAAAAACATCATCATATCAAGCTGGTAGCACAGGCAAAAAAATTGGGCAATGGTAAAGTGGCCGCCTTTGTGCTTCCACAGTTCGTGAAGGAAGAAGACCATCTTTCCTTTGTGAAGAATGAATACAATGGTGTGGTGATCGAAAGTGGTTTTGCCGACAAGCAATTCTTTTATGGTAAAGGAGCAGGAAGTTTTCCTACGGCCTCTGCAGTATTGAGTGATATCTCTGCATTAAGGTACCAGTACAGGTATGAATATAAGAAGTTGTATCACCATACACCACTTGAACTCACAGATGATTTTTATGTAAGGGTATATTTAAGTTTTGACGACTGGAAATTCATTCCAAGGGATCACCTTGAATGGATCGAAGAATGGCATGCAAATGAAGACCGCAAATATCTTGTTGGTGTGGTAGCCTTTAAAGAATTAAGGGATCATAGCTGGTGGAAGGAAAATAATACATCATTGATCCTTACCCCCGACCCGATCATCGAAGATGTTGAGATCAGGAAACTTAAAAAGAAGAGTCTTGAATTAGCTGGTGTAGTTTAAGAACATGAATATAAAAAACGAATGGCCGGGTAATTGCCCGGCCATTTTGTATAGTAGGTTAAGGTAGAAAAATATTTATCTCAACAGGTACTCTTTTAATTCATTGTAATCATTATTCATGAGTGTTGCATTTTTCTCCAGTGGAAGAATTCTTTCAATCACTTCCGGCACATCTACCTTCTCCCCTATCACCGGTTCCACCACATCATAAAATTTCACCGGGTGTGCAGTTTCGAGGAAATAACCGGACCTCTTACCCGACTCCGCGAGATATTTCTTCAATCCCAAAGATCCAACTGCACCATGGGGATCAAGTAAATAATTATTTTCAGTATAAACTTTTTTTATTTCTTCCCTGGTTTCTTCATCACTGAAACTATAACTGGAAAGCATCTTTTGCAGGCCAGGGAACTGGTGTTCAAAAAGTTCCAGGATACGAACAAAATTACTGGGATCACCTACATCCATAGCGTTGGAAATGGTAGCTATCGCCGACTTTGGCTCCATCTTGCCGGAAGCAAAAAATCTTGCTACCACATCATTGGCATTACATGCCGCGATAAAATGATCCACAGGCAATCCTGATTTATGGGCAAGTAAGCCCGCGCAAATATTTCCGAAATTACCACTGGGAACAGATATTACCGGGGGCTCCTTATATGGCCACTGCTGGGATGCATAGAAATAATAAAACTGCTGGGGAAGCCACCGGGCAACATTAATACTGTTAGCGGAAGTAAGCATCAGCTTACGGGTAAGAGAGGGATCGGCAAAAGCTTTCTTTACCATCGACTGGCAGTCGTCGAAATTTCCCATCACTTCTATTGCATGAATATTCCGGCCCAGGGTAGTCAGCTGTTTTTCCTGTACAGAACTTACTTTGCCTGATGGATAAAGGATAACCACATCAACACCCGGAACATCATAGAAACCCTTGGCCACCGCGCCACCTGTATCCCCCGATGTAGCCACGAGCACGATCACTCTTTCACTTTGTTTTTTTGAAAAATAACCCAGGCAACGACTCATGAACCTTGCACCCACATCCTTGAAAGCAAGGGTAGGTCCATGAAACAGTTCAAGGGTATAGATACCTTCAGAAACCTGTATAAGCGGGAAATCAAAATCCACCGTTTCGCCTGCAATCCTGTACAGTTCTGCGTCAGGGATCAGCCCGCCAACATATGGACGGATCACTTCATAAGCCAATTCCGTTTTACCAAGGTTACGGAAATTGGCCACCAACTGTTCGCTTAACACCGGTACCTGTTCAGGGAAATAGAGTCCTTTATCGGGTGCCTGTCCTTTTATGGTTGCTTCCATGAAATCGACCGGGGCCGATTGCCTGTTTGTACTGTAAAATTTCATTAATGATTTTTTCCTTGTTAATGATTAATAGCGTTCCACCACTTTAACGCCTTCATTGTTTACCCTGGTGAGATAGGTCTTGTGTTCGATCTTCAGTGATTCATATACACTTTCCATTATCGTTTTTACCCTAGCCGCAGTTTGTTCATCACTACTTAACATGAAAACGGAAGGTCCAGATCCTGATATTCCGCCGCCCAGTGCGCCTGCTGCAATACATTGTTTCTTCAATACATCAAAACCAGGAATCAGCACGCTTCTCACCGGTTCAATGATCACATCTTCCAATGATCTTCCAATAAGATCATAATCGCTTTTAAGCAGGCCTGCAACCAGTCCTGCGATATTACCCCATTGCCGGATCGCATCTTTCAGCAATACTTCTTTTCGAAGTATCTGCCTTGCATCGGAAGTTTTCACTTCAATCTGTGGATGAACAGCAGTTACATACATAGGAGGTGAAGGTAGCTGCACAATATCCAGTGGAAAAATGGAACGGATCAAGGTGATGCCCCCATAAATGCATGGAGCAATATTATCGGCATGCTTCACTCCTGATGCCACTTTTTCACCCGCCATGGCAAAGCGAACAAGGTCCTCATTTGAAAAGCGATCGCCGAGTAGTTTGTTTGCAGCAACCACTGCACCTGCACTGCCTGCTGCGCTCGAGCCTAAACCGCTTCCGGGTTTAATATGTTTATGCACGGTAAGCTGGAAACCCACTTCATCATGGAGTTCCTGCATCATGGATAGTAATGCCGCACCGGCAACATTTTTTTCCGGCTCCGTAGGAAGTTTATACTGGTCGGTATGTTCAATGATGATCTTTCTTTCATTAAGAAGGTTAAGTTGCATTTGATCGAAAGGCGCTTCCAGGGCCATTCCCAGGATATCAAAACCACAAACCATATTAGCCACTGAAGCAGGAGCCTGCACTGTTATTGAACGCATATTTATTTGTTGGGTCTATATAATTTAAATTCTTCCAGCCCTGATGATATCGGCAAATACACCAGAAGCGGTAACATCTGCACCTGCACCCGCACCCTTTACCACCATGGGTTGTGTTGGATAACGCTCGGTGTAGAAAAGCACCACGTTATCCTTTCCATATAAATGATAAAAATCACTTTGTGGTGGAATCTGCTGTAGTCCAACTTCCGCCTTACCATCAATATAACGCGCAAGGAATTTCAATTTATTTCCATTGGCCTGTGCCTGCTGGTATAGCTGTTTGAAATGATCCTCGTGCTTTTCCATTTCCTGGTAAAAATGTTCCACTGAACCTTCCATGCAGGATCCAGGCATGAAAGAAGTATTGGATATCTGTTCCATTTCAAGTTGTTCTCCCGACTCCCGTGCAAGTATCATGATCTTACGCATCACGTCGGTACCCCCAAGATCAAGGCGTGGATCAGGTTCAGTGTATCCTTCATCCTGCGCCTGCTTTACAACATTGGCAAAACTTCTTGAGCCATCATAATGGTTGAAAACAAAGTTGAGTGTGCCACTCAATACAGCTTCAATCCGGTTGATGCGGTCACCGCTTCGCATCAGGTCGTTCAATGTTCCAATAACAGGGAGTCCTGCACCTACATTGGTTTCAAAAAGGAACTGGCAGTTGAATTCCCTTGCAAGATCCTTGAGTTCCTGGTAGTATGCATAGGATGATGAGCAGGCGATCTTATTACATGCTACGATCGAAATACTTTTTTTGAGGAGCGAAGGATATGTTTTAGCTACCATGGCATTGGCAGTGACATCAACGAAAACACTGTTGCGAAGGTTGCGGTTACCGATATGATCGATATATTCATCAAGGTTCATTTCTGTGCCATGCTCCAGTGCACTTTTCCAGTCGTCAAGCTGAATGCCTTCCTCATTAAATGCCATCTTCTTACTGTTGGCAATCCCGATCACTCTTACCTGCAACCGGAGGTTATCAAGAAGGTATTGTTGTTGCTGCTTTAATTGTGCAAGTAGTCTTCCTCCCACATTACCTGTACCTGCAATAAAAATATTCAGCTGCTTATAAGTTGTTTCAAAAAACTCCTCGTGCAATACGTTAAGGGTTTTCTTCACATCCTTGGAAGCAATTACCGCAGAAATATTTCTTTCCGAAGATCCCTGTGCAATGGCCCGAACGTTGATACCATTTCTTCCCATGGCGCCGAACATCTTGCCTGAGATACCAGGATGACTTTTCATCTGGTCGCCCACCAAAGCAACAATGGAAAGCCCGGTTTCCACTACAAGCGGTTCTACTTTGCCATCATGAATTTCGCGGTCGAAGGCCCTGTCAACGGCTAATTTAGCAGCTGCTGCATGGGCTTCATTGATACCAACGCAAATGGAATGTTCCGAAGAACCCTGTGTGATCAGTATCACGTTAATTCGTTCTGAAGCCAGCGCTTCAAAAAGGCGTTTTGAAAAGCCCGGGATGCCCACCATACCACTGCCTTCAAGCCCAAGCAGGGCGATAGAATTAATACTTGAAATACCACGAACCGCATGATGATTCACGATGGCTTCCTTGTCGATCAATGTGCCCGCATCATAGGGAGCAAAAGTATTTTTCACCCATACCGGAATGCCCTGCTTCAATACAGGCTGCATGGTTGGAGGGTAGATCACTTTAGCACCGAAATGAGAAAGCTCCATCGCTTCCTGGTAGGAAATATGCTGTACTACTTTTGCATTGCTAACAAACCTTGGGTCGGCAGTCATAATGCCTGATACATCGGTCCATATTTCCAGCACCGAGGCATTCAGTGCTGCAGCAAGGATAGCAGCGGTATAGTCGGAACCACCACGGCCAAGGGTAGAAGGTGATCCATTGGATGTGGAGGCAATGAAACCCGGGACAATAAAAAGATTTTCTTTTGCGGAAGAAAAGAAATGAAGAATGGAATGATTGGTACTTTTGAAATCAACTGACGCATTACCATATTGTTCATCGGTTTGAATAATTTCACGGGCATCCTTCCAGCAATTTTTCAGTTGAACTGCTTCCATTGCTGCCGATATGATCCTTGATGATAACAGTTCACCAAATCCAACAATCCGGTCTTTGGTTCTTGGCGATAATTCATTCAACAGGAATACACCATTGCAAACATCTTCGATCTCGTTGCAATATTTCATCACAAGGCTTAGTACACTGCTCTGGTTGTTGACGGGAATAAGTTTTTTAACAGTATCGAGGTGTCGCTGTTCAATTTCCCTTACAAGATTTTTATACGATTCATCGCCTGAAGAAGCCATCACTGCACATTTGATCAATGCATCCGTTGTTCCCCCCAGGGCACTGACCACCACGATGGTGCGGTCTTTTGAAATGGCATGCTGAACGATGGATATTACATTAGAGATATTATCGGCATTGGCTACTGAACTGCCGCCGAATTTTAAAACCTGCATATGGGATTGATTGAATGATTGATGATTTTATACTTTAAAACGGAACCAGTTGAAAGGAGTTGACCACGCAATGAATGAACTTTCCACTGAAAGCCGGACATAAGATATCTGATTGAACTTTCTATTGAAAGCCGAACATAAGATCTCTGATTGAACTTTCCATTGAAAGCCGGACATGATATCTCCCCGGAATTTTGAAGCCATTGGGCCCATGTTGATGATATGGAAATTGACAACCCTTAACGGGTTGTAATAATTGTTGTGTTAATAGTGGACCCGGCAACAATAGAGGACCCTGTAATATTCATTACAGTGCAAGCAGAAGAGATAATATAATAATGATTGGCGTCCACTTTTTAAGTTGCACTAAGATAGGTAATTCAATTCAATTATGATGATAGCTGGTATTATTTCATCAAAATGAATTAATTTCATTGCCACTTTTGCAGCTTGCCTATTTTCTTACATCAAACTAACATTCGTTAACTACATGGATCATCAATCATCAAGGGCCCTGCAGCAGTTCAAGAATTTTGTTGGAATAAAATTTCAATTATACAACAGCCTGTTTACCTCCCTTCCTTTTCACAGGATTGAAAAAACGGGAATACTTCTTTCACTGTTACTGAACAATTGTGAGGAAGGGTATAAAAAGAAGTGGAGTCCTCAGCAGATCATTGAAGAATTCTTCCAGAAACATACTACCTATGTTACAGAAAGGGAAAAGATAGATATCCTTTTCAGGTTCATACAGTACACAGAAAGGCAGGTAGTACTGTTTGATGCGCTGGAAGATGCGGCATTCAAGGAAGTACATGATATCAATGGTGTGGGTACACTAAAGCATCTTGAATCAGAGATCATCCAGAACGATAAGGAGGATGAGCTTCGTGAAAAGCTGAAACATTTTGCCATCCGGCTGGTGCTTACCGCTCACCCCACACAATTCTATCCAGGCCCGGTGCTCGGCATTATCAATGATCTCAGCAAAGCATTATCAGATAATAACGCAAGCCAGGTGAACATGTACCTTCAGCAATTGGGTAAAACACCTTTCTTTAAAAAGAAGAAACCTACTCCATACGATGAAGCCATCAGCCTGATCTGGTATCTTGAAAATATTTTCTATCATGCTGCAGGCAGGATACTTGGATTTTTAAAGAACCAGTTCAATGAAGCGCCGGATCCAAAAAATCCAGTGATCACAATGGGATTCTGGCCAGGGGGCGATCGTGATGGCAATCCTAATGTTACTGCAGATACCACGCTGAAAGTGGCCAATGCTTTAAGAGGTTCCATCATAAAGTGTTATTACCTCGAGATCAGGAAACTCAAGCGCAGGCTTACGTTCAAGGGTATTGAAGACATATTGGTAGAACTGGAGACCAGCCTGTATGAAAATATTTTTATCCCCGGTCATCAAACCGACCTTCGACAGGAAACGATATTAAATGCCCTTGTACAGATCCGCGATATACTGATCTACCAACACAATGGATTATTCCTTCACCTGGTAGATAACCTGATCAACAAAGTTGAAGTATTCGGGTTGCATTTTGCCTGCCTCGATGTGCGACAGGAAAGTTCAGTGCATCATAAAGTACTTTCAGAAATTGCATCCAAAGAAGATTTTCTTCCTTCCCATTATGATTCCATGCCGGAGGATGAACGCATCAGTATCCTTACATCAATTACAAAGGCTGCTGATATGGAGCAATACAATGGTATCGCCCGTGAAACGCTGGCCAGCATCAGGGCGATAGAACAGATCCAGCAATCAAACGGTGAGCCGGGATCAAACAGGTATATCATCAGTCATAGCCATAGCCCGGTAAACGTACTGGAAGTATATGGATTATTTATGCTTGCAGGATGGAACAAAGACAACCTTGCAGTAGACATCGTTCCCTTGTTTGAAACGGTGGATGACCTGAGAAAGGCAGCAGAAACCATGAAGCTTTTGTATGAACACCCTGTTTATCGTGAACATTTAAAAAACAGGAACAACAAGCAGACCATCATGCTTGGATTTTCAGACGGAACAAAAGACGGTGGCTACCTGATGGCGAACTGGAGTATTTATAAAGCCAAGGAAGCGTTGACCAGCATCTCAAGGCAGTATCATATTGATGTGGTCTTCTTTGATGGAAGAGGTGGCCCCCCTGCAAGAGGCGGTGGTAAAACGCATAAGTTTTATTCTTCCATGGGAAATAATATTTCGAATGAACAGATCCAGCTGACCATACAGGGACAAACAGTAAGTTCAAATTTTGGCACCATTGATTCAGCACAGTTCAACATTGAACAATTGCTGAATGCAGGCATTACCAATAACCTGCTCCATGCAAAAGAAAGTACGCTCACGGCGGAACAGGAAAGCATCATGCAGCAGCTCGCGGATGAAAGTTTCCAGTCATATATCGGTTTGAAGAATCACCAGTATTTCATGGATTATCTTTCCTATATCAGTCCATTAAGATTTTACAGTGAAACCAATATTGGAAGCAGGCCTGCAAAAAGAGGAGGATCATCAAAGTTAAGTTTGAAGGATCTTCGTGCTATTCCTTTTGTAGGGTCATGGAGCCAGCTTAAACAAAACGTGCCGGGATATTATGGCGTGGGTACTGCGCTTGAAAAAATGGAGAAGGATGGAAAATGGAATGAAGTAAAGGAGTTGTACCAGCATAGTATGTTCTTCAGAACGCTGGTGGGCAATTGCGAGATGGCGATGAAAAAAAGTTTTTTTCCGCTAACCGAATATTTATCCAACCATGAAAAATATGGTGAGATATGGAATATGATCTATAAGGAATATGAACTTACGCAGCGATACATTTTCCAGTTAACCGGCAGAAGTGAACTGATGTCGGAATATCCTGTTGAACAGTTGTCGGTACAGATGCGTGAAAGGATCGTATTGCCACTGACCACTATCCAGCAATATGCCATTACCAAGATCAGGGAAATTGAAGAAGGAAAATCTGACCCGATGAATAAGGAAAATTATGAGAAGCTGGTGATCAGGTGTTCTTTTGGAATTATCAATGCAGGAAGGAATTCGGCTTAGGCTGGGGTAGGCGTTAGTGTGCAGGTAGTGATCAGTGACTAGTGACTAGTGACTAGTTGACGATCACCTACTTAACTCTGGCTACAAAATAAAAAAAGCGCCTTGGCAATAAGGCGCTTTTTACATTAAAGTCAAAGAGAAAAAGGCGGCTCATTAAACTACCAGAACCAATACGACAATCGACTATCAATTAATAACTAATCACTAATCACTGTTCACTAATCACTGGATTTCCACGGCCCCGGCCCTGCCAAACTTGTCCTTGGCCGTATTACCGACTTTCGGCCCTTGGTACGGCCGATCGGGCACCCGCCCATTTTGTATTTTGTATTTTGTATTTCGTATTTCTATTCTGTTTTCCGTTTTCCGTATTCTAAAAAGCATACACTGCGGCCACCAGGAAATTACCCGCGGTTTTGGTGGCATCACCATTTGACTTGGAATAGATGGGCTG